>JBBUHS010000039.1:0-3587 GCA_038055675.1 Patescibacteria group bacterium
GAAATCTTGGCATACGTTCGAGATTCTTCTTTAACCAAAACATTTTCCTTGGCTTCTATCGCCTGGTGCAATCCTCCATTATAACGGCGGCCATGAAGCAGTCTTCCGGTAAATTCATCAACAATCAAAATCTCGCCATTTTTTACTACGTAGTCTTTATCCCGGCGGAAAAGAGCGTGGGCTTTCAAGCTTTCCTCAAGATAGTGGACGAGACGAAGATTTTCTGGGGTGTAGATGTTTTTGATGCTCAGCGCACCCTCCACCTTTTCAATACCGCTATCTAAGATACGAACGGATTTTAATTTTTCATCCACCGTGTAGTCTTCATCTCTCTGTAATCGACTAACCACTCGGGAGAATGTTTTATAGTACTCACTCGACTGCGAGTCGGGCGCGGCAATGATAAGAGGTGTACGCGCTTCATCTATTAATATGCTGTCGACTTCATCGATAACGGCGTAGTGGGGAGGACGCTGAACCTGGTCAGGCACGCTCTGAACAAGGTTGTCTCTTAAATAATCGAAACCAAACTCATGGTTTGTGCCATAGGTAACGTTGGCTAGGTAGGCCTCTCTGCGGGAAATTGGCTTCAAAAAGTCCTGCTGGACTAAAAAGCTACCGGTCGTATCTCTTTCTTTATCAATCATTCCCTCGACTCCTTCAGGAATCCGCCAAGCGGGATCATACATATAGGCCGCTCCTGGTACGATACAGGAAACAGAAAGCCCCAAGGCGTGATACACCTGGCCCATCCAAGCCACATCGCGGCGAGCCAGATAGTCGTTTACCGTAACCACGTGAGCCCCGTGACCAAAGAGCGCATTAAAATAAGTGGGGGCTACAGCCGAAAGAGTTTTCCCCTCTCCGGTCGACATCTCGGCCACCGCGCCTTTATCCAAAACCAAACCACCCATTAACTGCACATCAAACGGTCGCTGTCCTAAAGTTCTTTTCGCCGCCTCGCGCGCCAATGCAAAAGCAAGGCGTCGTTCGACAGTGACATCCCCTTCTTCCTTCAACTTCTTTTTTAGTTCTTCACTTTTCTCTTTTAAGCCTTCGGTAGTGAGTTGGGAGACTTCTTCTTCTAATTTATTTATCTCTGCAACTTCTTCTCTGATAGCATCTAAGGAATGGTCGGGAAAAAACTTTTTGAAAAAATCAAACATTATAATTACTTTTCACGATCACCGCGCTTCACTTCGTGTTGAGTCTTGTATTTTTCTATCTCGCGACGCAACTTATCTTCTACCATATCTATAGCTGTTCGAATATCAAGATTCTCATCATCGGCCCGGAGCATCTTGCCTGGCAAACGCAGATTAGCATCTACTCGAAAGACCATTCCCTTTTTATGGTGATTGGTGCTTCTGGCTAAATCTACCTTCAACTCGGCCACTCCTTCATCGTCAAAGTGCTTCACCAGCTTTGCCAAAATACCAAGCTTCTCTTCGACATAGGTTTTGAGACTTGGCGTAATATCTAAATTACTTCCTAATAGAGTGATTTTCATAGTTTTTGTAAAGGTTTATAAGTCTCTGAATATTATCGAGATTATATCGGTTTTGAATCAGAATGGCAAAGTTTTTAAGAAAAACAAAAACCCCCCGCCTTGGCGGGGGGTCAAGAGAGACTAAACTCTCTTCTTCTTTGCACCACCAGCTTTCTTCTTGGTGGTCTTCTTTGCTTTTTTCTTTGCAGCCATTTTTTTGTAATAAAAACTTTTCTATAAGCTTACTCGACCTTTCAAAATTTCTTATGAAAATTTTGTTGACTTCTCTATTACAAGATAATTATAGCAAATGAGTTTTTTATTTTTTGAAAAAATCTGTGGATAACTTAAAAAAGTTCAATTCGTGAGCTTTTATGAGCCTAAATGGAAGAAAAAATAAAAAATATTTGAAAATTTTCAGAAAGATATTTTATCTTTATTGTTTTTTAGAAAAATTACATTCGAATTACTTCTGGCTCAAGATCAATATTAAATTTTTCTTTTACTTTTTCTTTGATAAATATAATTAATTCTTCTACGTCTGAAGCCTTTGCATTTCCCGTGTTCACAATAAAATTTGGATGCTTTGGAGAGATCGTTGCGTCACCCCGAGACACCCCTTTTACTCCAGCTTCGGAAATAAGATAGGCGGCCGGAATAACGAGGAAAGGATCCTGCTTCATAACTGCCGAAAACGGTACTCTTTCTTCCTCGCTCATACCTCGGACATCAACGTTCTTAAAAATACTGCCTACATTGGGGTATTCCAGAGGTTGTCTGTCTTTTCGATACTGAATATGATCCTTGGACACCTCTTCGCTGACTGTTCCGTCTTGATTACTCAAAAGAAAAGTTGCGGCCGTAATAATTTCTTTACCATCTAAGCGAGTTTTAAAAATACTGGAGCGGTAACTGAACTCACACTTATCTTTATTTCTTATTACTTTTTCTCCTGTTTCTAAATTAATACTTTCAACGTTCTGAATATTATCTTTTGTTTCGCTTCCAAAACATCCGGCGTTTCCCCGAACGGCACCGCCAACCGTGCCGGGCAGTCCCCCGGCCCACTCTAGACCACCTAAATTATTTTGAATCGCGTATATTAAAAGATCTGACATAAGAACACCAGCGCCAACACGCAACTGATTCTCGTTTCTTTTGATAAAAGAAAAAAATGGTTTGATGATGAGCCCCTGAAAGCCATTGTCGTTCATTAAAATATTTGTTCCTCCGCCAAGTATAAAAACCGGCAGATCTTTTTCTTTCTTAAATTGAATTACTTCTCTGAGCTCTTCTTCTGTTTTCGGCGTAGCAAAATAACGTACCGGTCCACCGATTTTATAACTACCCAGCTCTCTGAAGGAAATATTTTCTTGAAAAAGCATCTTATCCATAGTGATAGCAACTATCGGAATCATGTTCCCATAGCGGCTCCTTACATGACTACGAGTCCTGCCTGCCCTGCCTACCGGCCCGCTTCGCCCGCCTTGCTGCGAGGCAGGCCGGAGCTTTAGCGAGGCGAGTAGGCAGGGGTGTCTTTATATTACTCTACTAGAGTGACCACAGCTGGTGACCTCCAATTTGTTTAATTGAATGAGTGCTCTTTCTGTGGCCACTCTAGTAGAATAACTATTTAATTGAATGAGAACTCTCTTCGTAGCCATGTAAAGAGGCTATCGGTTTTATACTATCATGTTCCCGCGGGGCTTAAAACAAACTAACCCCGCTTGCGCGGGGTTAGTTGAAACAATTTGGGTGGATGCCTTGCGGCAAGCACTCATTCGCTTATGAATATACAGGGTATTTCTACAAAAGTCAAGAGGCGGCTTCAACTATTTTCTGGAACTCCTCGGGCTTCAGACTGGCCCCACCCACCAGTGCTCCATCAATAACTGGATGTTCCAAAAAACCAATAGCATTTTTACTGTTCACCGATCCTCCATATAAAACCTTTCCACCCGTTACTTTTTTAATAAACGCGATCATCGCGACCGCTTGTTCGGGATTATCCGGCCTTGCTCCCGGCATCGTACTAATTGCCCAGATTGGCTCGTAGGCAATGATCACCTTGTTCTTTTCATCTTTCTTAAGAAGAGCG
>JBBUHS010000040.1:0-7467 GCA_038055675.1 Patescibacteria group bacterium
GACAAAGCCTTAAATAATCTCTCGGTTTCTACCTGGGTGTCGGGTTCGAGGTTTATATAGACATTGTTTCCAAAATTGACTTTGAAGCCCATTGATTCTGGGGCATCGGTTCCCATCAGCATAAATCCGCCGAGAAGAGGAAGAGCGACGTGCATCACTAAATTCTTATCTTCTTCAGCTAACACCGGGGCTCCGGGTTGTGGTGGCACTTCGGACATACGATGGATTCCACCCTCAAACTCTCCCCCAAATACGGATTTATAAAAGGTGAACGCTTCTTCAGTTGAGCGAGAAAAATTTAAGTATGTGCTTACTCGTGCCATGTTTTATTTTGTAGCTAATTAAATTTAAAAACGTTATCGGTTTTTGCTGAGAGCGTAGAAAACAATGCCGGTCCAGAGCGAGATGAGACCGAAGACGATTACAAGGGCTGAAAACACATACGTCAGAATTCCAAGGTTGAGAGCAGTGATAAGCGTCGTGGCTGTTATCCAGATATCACGAGCGGTGTTTGGAACCATAACTGGCTTGCCCTGCGCATCGAGAACGGGGGTGCCAGACTCATCGAGCTTCTCAATCTGGCGAGGCATTTCTGCAAATGTTTTGCCGCCGGTTGCTTCTAGGGTGTGTTTTCTGATCACATCAGCTTGGGCCTTCAGGGTCAGGGGACCAAGAACGGGCTTTTTAGGGATAGACGCGTCCGCCGGCGTTACTATTTTCTCCTGGGCTATATTTTTATATGTGAAGTAGATTCCCCACACGCCTCCGGCCACCAGGATAATACCAGCCACAACCGCTAACACCGACGACGTTACTAGTAGTTTTTTCATATATCTTTATTATATCACTCCGAGTTTTTTGCTCTAGCGGTGTTCTTCGGTGTGGTACGAGAGCCTCAGAATCACGAGAGGGGATGTATAGTCCCACTGTATTTTTCTGCTTCAACGATAACACGTTCCATTATCTCCACCGCCTTGACGGGATATTTTCCGCGAGCAGTTTCCTCCGAGAGCATAACCGCATCTGCGCCGAGCTGGATGGCATAGGCGATATCGGTGACTTCAGCGCGAGATGGTTCAGGATTTTCGACCATAGAGACGAGCATCTGGGTGGCAACGATAACCGGTTTGCCGACCGCTTTGCATTTTTTGATGACGTCAGCCTCAACAAAAGGAATTTTCTCGATGGGTATTTCAAGTCCAAGATCTCCACGTCCCAGCATAATTGCGTCGGATGCTTCGATAATCTCATCAAGATTATCGAGTGCGGCTTGTCGTTCCACCTTGGCGATTATCTTTGCTTTCCCGCCACGATCCGCTATCTCTTTGGCAAGTTTCTGTATGTCTGCGGCTCGTCCGACGTAGCTTAAGCAGATATAGTCAACTCCGTGGTCGAGACCAAATGCAAGATCCGCCAAGTCTTTTGGAGTAATAATTTCTTGAATGGTAGCGTCTCGATGGTGTCCCCCTATATCTTGCACTCGTGGACCAGATAAGTCCTGGATGATTGGGATAATGCGTCCGACTTTCCTTGTAGCTTCACGAATCGTCTTAATATAACTCGCATGTTCCTCGTGTGTTCCCCATGAAAAATTAAGACGAACCGCATCCATCTGATGTACTAAAAGCTCATCAATCACAGAGGGGGATTGTGTTGCTGGGCCAATGGTTACTACAATCTGGGCTCGGGATGGCATTTTAATCCCCGTGAAGTTTTTCTATCTCAAGGAGTCGATTGTATTTCACTACTCTTTCGCCGCGGCGGGGTGCGCCTGCTTTTATTCCAAATGTGCCAAACGCCCAGGCGAGGTCAGAAATGAATGTGTCTTCCGTCTCGCCGGAACGATGACTAACAACACAGTTTATATTACCGTCTCGAGCCAACCGCATTGTTTCTAGGGTTTCGGAAAGCGTACCAATCTGGTTTGGTTTGATGATAATACCGGATATCGATTTTGCGTCGAGCGCTTTCCGTAACCGTTCCGAATTAGTTGTGGTCAAGTCGTCCCCGATAATCATCACTGTGCCGTCGTTCAGTTTCGTAAAGTCATCAAAGGCTTCTTCGGTAAACGGGTCCTCGATAGAAACCATCGGAAAACGTTTTGCAATTGATCGGTACCAGGATGCAAGGTCGTCCGGGTCCATATTTTGACCGCTCAGTTTGTACACGCCACTGCCATAAAACTCGGATGCCGCCGCGTCGATTGCTAGTTTGGCCTTGTTCTCGAACCCAAGCTCGCAAACCGTTTCCCATAGGAGTGCGAGTGGTTTATCTGCCTCTATGATATCCGGAGCAAACCCGCCTTCGTCGCCAATGTTTGCTGCTGAAGGGCCGAACTGATCGCGCAGTTTTGTCTCAAGTTTGCGCATGACAGCAGTACCTATCTCCAGTCCTTCTGTTATTGATTCAGTTTGTGGAACCAGGTGATATTCTTGAATGGCCAGACGGGAGTGGGCATGCGCTCCGCCATTTACCAAGTTCATATATAAAAGAGGAGACTGACGGGAGGGACGTATATTGGCTAAGGTGCGTAGATAAACGAAAAGGGGGTGGCCTGACTCTGCCGCCGCCGCCTTTGCTACAGCCACACTTACTCCAATCATGGCATTTCCGCCCAGTTTATTTTTTTGTTCAGTTCCATCTAGCGTAAGTAAGACCCGATCGATCTCTTCTTGGTTCGATGATGATTTTCCTAATAGTACGGGTGCGATCACTTCGTTAACATTTTGGATTGCTTTCAGGACTCCTTTCCCGTTAAACCTTTTTACATCCCCATCGCGTAGTTCTTGGGCTTCGTGTGAACCAGTTGATGCGCCAGAAGGAACATGAAAAGTTCCCGAGCTGTGTTTCGTTGCAACCGTGACGGCCAGAGTGGGAGTGCCGCGGCTATCCAGAATTTCTGATGCAGAGACAGATGTAATGGTGCTCATGGCTTGCGGAGTAAGATATAGAAGTCGGCGACATTCGCGCCTGTTGCGCCAGTTAGTATGAGACTCTTTGCCGCATCAAAAAAATCATACGGATCCCAGATAGCGCTATTGGCGCGCCGCTCAGTTATTATTTTTCGTGAATAAGCATCGGCGATCGCTCCTGCCGCCGGACCATTATCCATGCCATCTGACGCAAGGGCAATAAAAATTTCATCATCGCTCAACTGTTCAACCGCCCGCCAGGCCATATAAACGTTCCGGCCGGCACGACTCCGGCTCGCTCCCTCGACGACCAGGCTTATTTCTCCACCAGCTACTGCTACGTTTTTAGCTGATACGGCATCTTTTAAGGCACCCAAAGTTTGGTTTGCGTCTTGGTTGATGTCTGATGAAACAATCATTGAGGTGAGCCCCAGCTCCGCCGCTTTTTCGCACATAGCTTCTAGCGCCATATCATTTGAGACGATTGGGATGTTATAAACCTTCTTGAAGTATGTATCTTCTTTAGGAGTTTCTAGAAGATGAAAATCTCCCAAACCGTGTTTATCTATAAGGGCCTGCGCATCCGCAACTGTTGAGGTATCTTTATATGTCGGACCAGATGCTACCATCGAATAATCATTTCCTGGGATATCGGAAAAAACGAGGCCAAGAACGGTGGCTGGATATAATAGCTTGGCCAAACCGCCACCCTTAACTTCTGACAAGTGCTTACGAATAGTATTTAGGTCAGCGATATCTCCGCCTTGGCCAAGCCACTTTTCGTACAAGCGAACTCCTTGATCACACTCATCCTGTGGCCAGCAGAGTAGTGCGGAGCCACCTCCAGATACCAATATAATAGCCAAGTCTTTTTCTGTGGTTGATTCTGCAAGTTTTTTTATCTTTTCAGAGACTTGGACATTTTGGGGAGAGGCATGAGGATGAGTGCCTTTATACGTTTCTATATTTTCGCAGACCGGGGAGGTTAATCCGACTACAACACCCGCCCGAATTTTATCTTTAAGAATATTTTCGATTGCGACAGCAGCATCACATGAAGCTTTCCCGAAACCAATCACGACGATACGCGAGAACTGTGCTAAATCAAACTGCTGGTCTCGCACATGAAGAATTTCTTCTTCCAGTCGAACGGAAGTTTCTATTGCATTCGTTGTATCAATCACATCAAGACCCGCCAGGACAATTTCCAGAGCTTTTTTTCGCCAAGGGTCGTCCAGTATTATTTCGGGATTTTTTAGCCATTGCTTCTTCGTCATATTAAAGTAGATTTTGTGGTTTATTTTCTGCGAGTGCCAGAATATTCTGCGCGGTAACTTTTAGAATCTCCTCTTTCGCTTCTTTTGAAAAGAAGGCGATATGCGGTGTGATAATAACATTTGGCAGATCAATCAATACATGATCCTGAATAATTGTTTTGAGACTTGCCGTTGTAGAATCGGGTCGCGAGATGAAAGCAAATTCACTATGCAACTCCCGTTCGCCCTCGAGCACATCTAGGCCAGCACCCCGAAGACCCCCGTTTTTTAAAGCAGATAATAACGCACCCGTCTCAATAAGTTCTCCCCGGGCTGTGTTGATGAGTAACGCCACTGACTTTGTAGATTTAATATTATTCTCGTTGATTAAGTGGTGGGTTTCTTTTAAATAAGGTACGTGTAGGGTAATGATATCTGATTCGCTCAACACCTTTGCAAAGTCTTCATAGATAAACCCGAGTTTTTCCGCTAAATCTTTATTCGGATATTTATCATAAGCGATCACTTTCATGCCGAAACCGTTAGCAATCTTAATAACACTGGCGCCAATTTTTCCGGTGCCGACTACGCCCAAGGTTTTTCCGTGGATATCAAATCCGCGTAAGCTATGAATATCGAAGTCGCCTCCTTCGCGTATCTGATGATAAGCATTAAAAATATTGCGAGATAAAGAAAGAATCAGGGCGAAGGTAAATTCAGCTACCGGTGCCGATCCATAAGAGGGGACATTAGAAATCAAAATACCCTTTTCTTTAGCGGCTACCAGATCGATATGGTCAGACCCGGTGGTGCGGGTAGTAATCAACTTAAGGCCATCAAGTTCATCTAAAATAGACTTATCAATTTGCGTATTGATAAAAATGGAAATGCAATCACTACCTTTGGCCAGGTGAACGGTTTCATGGCTTAGTTTCTCCTCATAAAACTCCAATTCGTGTCCCTGTAGCGATGCCTCTATTTTTTCTTTTTCTTCAGGAAGTACCTCGAAAAAAACAATTTTCATACAGTCATTGTAGTATGAAGAATTGTAGTGCGCAACGGAGATACCGATCTTTTTACCCGGCACCGCTTGGGCAATTTTTCTGATTAGACATATAAGCAAAGATACGCTCGGACAAGTGAAAGGTCAAAAAGACCTCTCTTGGTCTTTAAGAACTAAACTAGATTGCTGGCCATCTCTCTGTTAATTACAATTATTAAAGTATTAAAAAGTATAGGTCTGAATGCCTCTTACCCTCATAAAATGAGGGTAAGAGATCAGAAAAGCGATAATTTTTTATAAAGTTTTGAAGCGAATTAACAAACAACGCCACGCCTCATTTCGCTTTAGTGGCGCTCATCCTTTTGCGTACCTCGCGCTTGGTCTCCTCGGGGTCGAAGGGCGTCATCTTCCCCTTCATTCCCTTCCGGATTTCTTTGCGGAGCTCGTGCAACCGGAGAGCGGTCATCTGGTCGCGCTCCTCGAGCGTGCGGAGCGCTTCGCGCACCACTTCGCTCGCGGTCTGGTAGCGGCCGGTCTTGACCTTGCGCTCGACGAGCTTCTCCAACTCGGGGGTAAGAGAGACATTCATACAGAGAAGGCTACCGCGAGTAACCAAGTTTGTCAAATTCTGTTATACCCCCCTCGGTTTGCTCTTGGGCGTCGTCGAGGGTGATCTGGTCGTTGGTGCGATCGTAGAGCTTCGTCGTCCGCGGCGACGCCCTGAAAGTCTGGTACACCCTTTACTTTTCCTTATATTATCTTATATAATATCACATGTGGTTTATATAAGATAAAAAAACTATGAATAAGAGATTTATAAAGAGAATTGATGGTCTCCCGCAGAGCGTTTTTGATGAAATACGCATCATTGATGACTTCAAAAGCAGATGGACTTCCGGAGCAAAACTTGATCCGCAAATCTTGGGACAGCTCAAGAAATCAGTGCTCGTTACTTCGACAGGAGCTTCGACACGCATAGAAGGAGCACGGCTTTCTGATGAGGATGTGGAGCGATTGATGCGCGGTATTTCTATCCAGAAGTTTCGTGATCGTGATAAACAGGAAGCCAAAGGATACTATGAACTTCTCACAAATGTTTTTGAGAGTTATCAATCCATTCCATTCTCCGAGAGCACCATAAAATTCTTCCATCGTGAGCTTCTCAAATATTCAGAAAAAGATACTACTCACCGGGGAGAGTACAAGAAAAAAGAAAACAAAGTACAGATGATAAATGAAACAGGGGAATCTATCGGAATTCTCTTCGATACCACACCTGCCTACCTCACTCCCAAAACCATGCAGGAACTGGTCGAATGGGTCCAGTTATCACTTACCGAAAAATCATTCCACCCACTGATCATCGTCGCCAACTTTATCGTGGAGTTCTTAAACACCCATCCATTCGAGGACGGCAATGGTCGTTTATCTCGCGTCCTCACCAATCTGCTCCTTTTACAGCAAGGATATGTCTACATGCCTTACATTTCCCATGAAAAGCTGATTGAGGATCATAAAGCGGAATACTATCTTGCCCTCCGACAAAGCCAGAAAACATTCGGGCAAAAAGAAGAAACTATCATACCCTGGGCAACATTCTTCTTTCCTATACTAAAGGAACAATCTCGCCAAGCGGTCGAGCTTCTTTCCCGCGAGCAAACAGATAAGATTCTCTCCAAACAACAGCAGTTAGTGTGGCGCTGCATTGAAAAGGCATACGAAACTACTCCGCTTGAAATTACTAAAGCCACTGGTGTTCCGCGCCCGACCGTCAATCAGGCTCTCACTAAGCTCCTGAAGCTGAAACGCATTGAACGTCTGGGAGTAGGCAGGGGAACGAGATATAGAAAAATCTAGCCTTTCTTTTTACGAGACCGTTTGCGTACAGACTGCAGAAAGCTTTCAATTTCTTGCCAGGTTGGTTGAGAAACATTCGTCACATAATAGTGTTCAAAGAACAGTTCCTTTTTTATGTTCGAACGGGAGATAGATTCTTCGATGAAACTAGCCGGAGCGGTGTCTGGGCTGATTAGCACGGTGAGCATAATGTATCCCGTGTTCCCTTCGGTACTTTTTATGTCGACTTTGAACTTATCCGCAACTTTTTTTGTCGCGGCGGCGAAGTGTTTTATCTCATTCTCTATTAACGAAGTTCCAGAGGTTAGCGCGAGCACGACAAAGTATCTTATTTTTCCGTTTTTTGTTCCAGCGGGGCTGTCGATGTAAGTATTAGAATCCCAGATTGATTCTTCGACAGGAATGACTGAGGCCGTAGCAGAATCCCAGATATAGTGTT
>JBBUHS010000041.1:0-2476 GCA_038055675.1 Patescibacteria group bacterium
TAAGGCCACTGGAAAAAAGCTGACGAGCCAGAAAGCAACCGCCAATGTGATGCTCTATAACGGCTACGATTCTTCTCCTCAGGCCTTAGTTGCTACGACCCGCTTAGCTACGCCCGACGGGAAGATTTTCAGGCTCGATAAGAGCGTGACGGTTCCGGGAGCAAAGCTGGAGAGCGGAAAGATCACTCCGGCTAGTATTGAAGTAACCGTAACCGCTGATCGGCCGGGAACTGAGTATAATGTTGGACCGTTCGAAAAAATGACCGTAGTTGGATTCAAGGGCACTCCTAAATACGATGGCTTCTACGCAGTGATGAAGGAAAAAGCTAAGGGTGGCATTATTGGCGAAGTTCCATTTCCGACCGACGATGATATAAAGAAGGCCGAGGAGAAAACGAGGGGTATTATTCAGTCGTCCCTCGATCTCGATATTCGCCGCCGTGTTCCTGAAGAACTGAAGATTTTAAAAGAGGCTTCTACCGCGCAAGTTTCCAAGCTCGTTCTCGATAAGGTAACCGATGAGCAAGGAAACTTCAGTGTTCAAGGAGAGGGCCAGCTCTCAGTCATTGCTTTCAAAGAGACTGATGTAGAGAAGGTTTTGGAAAACATTATGAAGGAAGATCATACTGATCAGGCCTTTAGGACTATTACTGTGAACTACTCCAATGCCCAGCCGGATTTTGTAAATGGAAAGATGAGCATCATGGTGAAGGGAGTCGCCGTCTTAACGAGCCCTCTCGACTCCAACTCCTTAAAAGGGCAGGTGGCTGGAAAATCACTCAGTGAGGCTAAGCGGGTTCTTTCTGCCCTAGCTGGTTTAGAGCAAGCAAAAATCGGGATTTATCCCCCTTGGCTCTGGTCAATGCCCAGCAATCCAGAGCGGATCACTGTAATCCTAGACTAGAGAAGAATCTCAGTTGACAATCCTAAGAAGATACGGTTATAATTCCTGAACTGTTTATAGATGGTTCCTAATTCCCAAGAAGCAGGTCGTGAGAAAGGAAAGGTAGAAGAGGCCCTCCCCGGGCTCTCTTTCCGAGTTAGACTCGTCGATCATGATCGAGAGGTGATAGCTTACCTAGCCGGAAAACTCAAGCTGCATCATATTAAAGTCCTTCCGGGCGACCATGTTCTCATGGAACTGTCTCCCGATGGCTATCGGGGCAGGATCGTCAGACGGTTATAGTACGAGAAAGCCAGGCATCCCGTTAGAAAATTAAGCTTATTTATTGCATAGTAAAAAATGTCTTATTTCACTAAAATTCTTGATAGTCGAATGGAAGTGTGTTTAATTTTCTAACGGGATGCAAGTACGTTCTTCAATCAAGAAGCGGTGTTTAAATTGCAAAATCGTCCGCCGTACCGGACGCTTGTATGTCGTCTGCAAGAATCCCAAACATAAACAACGTCAAGGATAAATCATGCGTATCTTAGGTATTACTATTCCCGATGAGAAGCATATTAACATTGCCTTAACATACATTTATGGTATCGGTCCGGTTGTGAGCAAAAAGATTTTAAAGAACACTGGTATCAAGCCAAACAAAAAAGCCAAAGAACTGACCGCCGAGGAAACCAATAAGATTCTGAACTTCATTGAAAAGAATGTTTCTGTTGAAGGAAACCTTCGTCAGCAGGTTCGTCGCAATATTCAAAATTTGAAAGAGATGAATGCCTATCGTGGTACCCGTCACGCCCGTCGCTTACCAGTTCACGGTCAGCGAACCAAGACTAACTCCCGAACCGTCCGCGGTAATGTTCGTAAGACCGCTGGTAGTGGAAAGAGAAAAGTTGACCTGAAATAATCTTTAATACCATGGGAAAGAAAAAAGTCATTCAAAAATCAGGAGAAGAAGTTGCCTCAAAAGCTACTGCTACTCGTAGTGGTACTTCGAGCAAGGGTAAGGCCCGAAAAGTTCAGGAAGGCAAGGTTTATATCAATGCCTCCTACAACAACACTATGATTACTGTTACCGATGTAAAAGGTGAGGTTTTGACCTGGGCTTCCTCCGGCTCCCTTGGTTTCTCTGGTCCGAAGAAGGCCACCCCATTCGCTTCTTCGAAGATTGTGGCTGCTATTGCCGAGCGTCTCAAGAATACTGGCCCGGTTGATATCGATGTCATTGTGAAGGGAATTGGTAGCGGTCGGGACTCAGCAATCCGATCTTTCCCAAACCACGGTTTCAATATTCTTTCCATCAAAGACGCCACTCCAGTTCCTCATAACGGTCCTCGTCCACCTAAAGTACGACGCGTTTAAATTATTATGATTAAAGCTACGGAAAAAAAAGAGCGGTTTTTGGGAGAAGGCCTTCACCTAAAGGGGGAACGTTGTCTTTCCCCAAAGTGCGCGGTTATCCGAAAGCCGTACCCACCGGGAGCTCACGGCCCGAACCCTTCCCGTCCCCGAAAGCTTTCTGACTTTGCGAGACAAAGCCGAGAAAAGCAGAAGTTCAAAGTCACTTACGGACTAACC
>JBBUHS010000042.1:0-1287 GCA_038055675.1 Patescibacteria group bacterium
TTCTTTCGTAGAAGAAAAACGAAATAGTGTAGTGCTATTGGCCATTGGGTTTGAAAAAAGCATATAGCGACGAATGACCTCGTCGTGTTCGGGCTTTAGATATCGATACAGCTCCTCGTCGTGTTCGTTTATTACCACTACTCCCCCGCCACAACCGACAAACTCCTTATGTGTATCCAAAAAAGCTATCTGTTTCTCAAGTTTTCTAGGATCAAGCCAAGGGTCATCATCATCAATCATAGCCACATACTCTCCCCGCACCGCTTGAAGCCCCATATTATAGTTTTTCGAAATTCCCTGATTTACTTCGCTTCGAATATAGACAATTCTCGCTTCTTCTTTTTTGAGCTCTTCGATGACTTGAGGGGTTGAATCCCCTGAACCGTCGTCAGCGATAATCAGCTCCCAGTCCGAGAAGGTTTGTTTTTGAATACTTTGAATCGTACCACGCAAGAGCCCAGCACGATTATAGGTGCCCATTAAAATAGTGACACGAGGGTGATTCATAGGTCTTTAGGATATCAGGGGCATCATTGAGAATCAAATAAAAACTCGCCAATACGGCGAGTTAGAGAAGTGGGATGAAATCGCTCAAAGAATCGACGACATACTCGGGCTTACAACGAGCCAGTTCGTGTGCGTTCTGTTCGTCGCGGATGAACACTGTGCGACATCCGGCTGCCTGACCGGCAAGCACATCCCGATCGCTGTCGCCGATCATCATCGCTTCTTCCGGACTGACTCCGAAATCCTTGAGCCCCTGGAGAAGCATGCCCGGTTTTGGCTTCCGACAGTTACACTGATCGGAGTCTTGATGAGGGCAAAAGTAGATGGCGTCGATCATTCCGGACAGCTCTTCTTTCATCCGCTCGTGAACTTGCTCGAGCACCGAAAGCTCCATCATGCCCCTAGAGATCTGAGGCTGATTGGTGATGACAGCAATCTTACATCCCGATGTCTTCGCAGATCGAAGAAACGCCGGAACACCTGGTAAAAGCTTGAACTGCTCGAGACGAATCAGATACTGCCCGCGCGGCATCGCCTCGCAAAGCGTTCCATCCCGATCGATGAGTAGTAGTTTTGGCTTCATAGAATTGAGACCTCCTGAACTTTGCACATTAAGCCATAAAAAAATATACTTTACAAGCCTGACTTAAATCAAAGAGAATATTATAGTGGACAACAGCAAATTCCATCAACGAAACACGAACCAGGAGGAAGGCATCGTAATGACCGACATCCAACCTACCCAGTATTTCGGCGGAGTGCAATTCACCGCAGCCGCCG
>JBBUHS010000042.1:1297-2484 GCA_038055675.1 Patescibacteria group bacterium
CCGGGCAGGAGCAGCAAACTTCGAGCGTCTCCTGAAACGGCCCTGGGAGGCGGTGGTCGTCAGGCCCACAGATTGTCCCTTCGAGACCAGGCCGCAGCAGGAGATTGAGCGCACCGATGCCGTCGGTGGCGACTGGCGGGTCATACGGAACAGTGCCACGCCGTATGAGCGCGGCCATCGTCTCTTGATCCCCCAGGCCTGCCAGAACCCGGACACGATCTGGGCGATGGGCGGCTTCGACCGTCTGAGCGAGGCGCTCCGCCTCGCTCGGTACTAGCTCCCACTCCGGATGACGAAACACATCTCTTCATCCACGTGGGGTCACTCGCCGGACAGAACCTGTTTCATATGCACTTCCACCTCCTTGCCCCGCTCTCGAAGCCAGGCGTTCCGATGGAAGCCAGAAAGGCCGCGCCCAACGCGTTCCTCTGTAGCCTCCGAACCGATCACATGGTCTTCGAAGCTGAAGGAATCCGGGCCTACGCCGCCGGATTGCGTGCCGGCCAGTGCGTGATCACGGCCACATCGGACGATGGGCTGGCAACCGCTGCCAATCAGCTCGTCACTCTCTGCAATGAGAAGTGGCTGGAGAAGAACACTGGTAAGCGTCCAGACTACTCCATGCTCTTCCAGCTCTGGCCCGAAGAGCCCGGCGGGATGGCGATCTACACGCCGATCCTGAACATCCTCGGAGGCAGCGAAGTCATTGCCGCGCTCCTCCCCGGTCAGTACTGCTCCGTTCTCGCCGTGCCGCACGGCGAAGTGGCGGAATACCTGCGTTCGTAACCTGAACCAACCCCGAACATAGAGTTTCTATGTTCCGGGGTTTTTATTTTTCTGCTCTCGATACCAGTTCTTCGCAAATTCGTATTTTTCCGGCGTTCCAATATCTAAAATATTTTCCTCGGTCGGCAATCCATAAATATCTGTCCGTTTTTTAATCAAAAGCGGCAAGATTTGAGCATCAAGTTTTACTGGTCCCTTGGGAGGAATAAAATCTAAAATTCTCTTAGAAAAAACTTCGAGGCCGCTATTTAAATAATACTTATTTCCATACTCCTCAATGTCGTGAGGTCGCGGATGCCATACGGTGATTCGATTGGTTTCTGGATCAATCTCAGCAATATCTCCATTTGCGGGAAGATCAGAGCGCTTCAAAACTAACGTAGCTAAGGCATTGTGCCTCT
>JBBUHS010000043.1:0-2771 GCA_038055675.1 Patescibacteria group bacterium
CGAAGCGGCAAGGTGATTGCCTGGGCGATGGGAAAAAAAGAAGAAATGATCGAGTCGAGGAGAGCTTTCATAGTTTTAGAAGTTATACATTAAGCGGCTTTTTTGAAAGAGTCATCATTTTCTAATTTCTTATTGGTTGGAGTTTCAGACGGCATTTTGTCAGGTGGAGTTTCAAAGAAATCTTTCTTGAGCTTACCAAGAGGGTCTCTAACCTCTTGAGGAATAAATATTTCTTCCATAGTCTCTTGAGAGCCTTTTTGGACTTTCCCCGTTGATTCAGTTTGTCCTCCAGCTTCTTGCTCTTCTACTATATTTGATTTTTTACTCCTCTCTAGTGGTGCTGGGAAAGACTGGCCCACCTCATCTCCTTCGCGTACATAGGAAGATTCTCCTTCTCCCACCGCTTCCTCCATTTTTTCAATTTCTATTTCTTCAGCCTCCTCTTCTCTAATCCGTTCAATCTCTTCGGCTGCCGTGTACTGAAGTTCGGCGAGCTCCACTTTGGCTTCTGCGGCATTTTTCTTTACTTTTTTCCAGACTTTTAAGACGCCGAATGTTTGGAGGGGTAGAATTTCAATAACAGGAATGGCATCCACAAAGGATAAGAGCCAAAAGATAATTTGTAATTCGTATTTATTAATAACATTCCCAATTTTTCTTTGTAAAAACCAGCCCTGTTGTCTCATAAAGAAGTAAAGGATTAGTGGAGGCAGGGCCTCTATGACGAAACCAATTACAGCCACATTTAAAGCTATCTGAAGAAGCGTAATGGTACCAATGACCTCCCAAAAGTCTACAAGGAGGGCAAGAGAGATTAGAATAGTGAAAGCAGTTACTCTATGTCCGCGATCAATTTCTTTCTGGAGGTGGTCTGCAATACGCTTGGCTATCTCTCTCACCTCATGCTCTTTAAACTGATAACTAACATTTTCAATCACAGCCATAGATGAGAAAAAGACTAGCTTTTACTTTCTTCGAGGAGGGCCTTGGGATTAGTGGTAATAATTTTATCTTCAAAGTAAGAAGGAATAATCTGGATGGCCACATGCCTCTTTCCAGCAAAGAAAAGCCCCGTGCCAACTTCAGCCGCTAGAATGAGACTTTTTTCAGTTTCATTAAGATCAAAGGCTTTTCCAACAATATCAATTGAAGCCGGCGCTTGTTTTAAAAGGAGCTGAAGGGAGGAATTGGTAATAATCGGACGACCATAAGGAGACCTTAGAAAGTCTTCAACATCCTGAGTGATGGTAGTGATACCCAGATAGTATTTCCTCCCTCGTTTTACGAGACCGAACAAAAAGGAAGCGCTGTCTTCGTGTTTCATCATAATCCAGGCTTCGTCGATCATCATAATTCGTTTTTTAAGCTGGGCTCGAACAATATTCCAGATGAAGTTCAAAACAACATACATAGCAATCGGCCGGAGTTCTTCTTCGAGATCGCGAATGGAAAAAATGATGAGGCGGTTATTGACATCAATGTTTGTTGGCTGGTTGATGAATCCGGCAAAACTTCCTTGAGTAAACTTATACAGGCGTTCGGCAATCGGCCGGCCGCCTTCCATAGTTCTTAAAACCGTTTCTAAATCTCCCAGGTGTGGCGCTTCGGCTTTGGAAAAATCACGTCCCGGCACAATTTCTCGGGAGGCGTATGTTTCAGTAATAGCACGGTCAATAATAGCATCTTCCTGGGCAGTCACGGTGCCACCGAGCATCAGTTTAATAAGTCCAGCCATAGTGACGATGTGAGACCGGAGGACGTCTTCAGGAGATTCTCCTTGGGGAATAACAGGAATATCAAAAGGATTGATGTGTTCGTGCGAGGAAAGGGAAATATTAAAGAAACTACCACCAAAGGCCTCGGCTAATTTTTTATATTCATTTTCCGGATCAATAACGATAATATCAATTCCCATCATCAGCTGGCGGATCAGTTCTAGCTTGGTCGAGTAGGATTTACCGCCACCAGACTTAGCAAAAACAACCTGATTAGCGTTTTCTAAGGAAAAGCGATCAAAGATGACGAGATTATTATTATGACGGTTGATGCCGTACATAATCCCCTGATCCGAGGTCAGATCTTCGGAAACAAAGGGGAAAAATGATGAGATCGGAGCCGAGTTCATCGGAGTCGTGATATCAATCTGGTCGTCAACAAAGGGCAAAATGGAGAAGAAGCCTTCAAGTTGTTGGAAGATGGCATGTTTCATATATATAAGCTTTGCTTCCATCATGCCTAAAATCTGACTCTCGAGCTGAGAGAGATCATCTAAAGAGTCGGCATAGATGGTGAGATAGACGCCAACCTGGAAAAACTTCTCAAGAGACTGCTGTAAAGAATCGCGGAGCGTCTCCACATCGCGGAGGGCGGTTTCTAAAATCGGATCGCGGACGAGCCCCTTTTCTTCTCGATCACCGAGCTCGGCCTCAAGCTGAGTAGCTTTTTTTCTCAGTTTTTTAATAGCGATACCGGTATCAACTGGAGTCACAAAGATCGAGATATCAAAAATATTGGGAAGATTGATGAGCTCCTCAAACCAGCCAGTCGCCAAGTAGCGTGGATAGGAGTGAATAAACATCGTCTTCAGGAACTTGCTCCCCAACTTTACATAGTTGGCGTTAACCTCAGCGCCCGAAGGACTGATAATCTTTTTTATATGTTCAAAATTATAATCAGCCATAGTTAAGCAGTTTTTTCTGAGGGCAGAGATAAATCTTTCTTTTCAGTTGTTTCCGGATTGTAGAAGTTGTAGAGAAGTTCAATTAACTGTT
>JBBUHS010000044.1:0-3251 GCA_038055675.1 Patescibacteria group bacterium
ATCATCGCCTCTGCTTTTTCAGCTAATGAAACCGATGGCCTCGATGGTCTTCTGGGCGGCGTTTCTCTTTTTGCTTTTGCCGCCTTGACGACAGTCGCTTTTGTTCTTGGCCGGTATCACCTGGCGGCGTTTGGTGGCGTGATGATCGGTAGCCTTCTCGCTTTTCTCTGGCACAATATATATCCAGCCAAGTTTTTTATGGGTGACACCGGTTCAATGGCCCTCGGCATTACTCTGGGTGTGATCGCAATGCTCACCAATACCACACTCCTATTACCACTCTTTATGTTTATCCCAGTTCTCGAATCAATCTCAGTGCTTCTTCAGACCGCCAGCAAAAAGCTTTTCAAACGAAAAATATTTAAATCGACTCCACTCCATCACCACTTTGAAGCCTTGGGTTGGCATGAGTCCCAGATCACTATGCGTTTTTGGATTATTTCGACCATTGCTTGTGGTCTTGGACTCGTTTTATTTTTCTTAGACAAGTTTTTGCTTTTATAGTAGACTTGGATGCAGAGAGGTGGCTATGCAGAAGAAAAAATTCGTTTGTAGTCGGTGCAAGGGCGAGAAATACGGTCGTGTTATGGGGAGGGGGATTGAACAGCTTCCATCTGGCTGGATGAAGGTCGATGGGGAGATTGTATGTCATTCCCGATGTAGTTATGAGGACGATTAACGTCCTCTTTTTATTTTACTAATAACCAGACTTCATGATAGGCTAGTAATCGAACGGTAGCGACCCCGCTCTGGCGGGGTACTAATTTAAAATAATTAATGATATGAAGCAGTCTCAATTGTTTTCCAAAACTTCACGGAACGTCCCCAAGGATGAAACCTCAGTAAATGCCCAGCTTTTGATTCGCGCCGGCTTTGTTGATAAGCTCATGGCTGGTGCGTATTCATACCTACCGCTTGGTTATCGGGTTTTAAAAAACATTGAGGCGATTGTTAGGGAAGAAATAGAAAAGATTGGAGGGCAGGAAATTTTGATGCCAGCCTTACAGCCGAAAGCAAATTGGGAAACAACTGGACGATGGGATACTTACGACACGCTTTTTCGCTTCACCAGTCATTATTCAGCGAGCGAGTATGCTCTGGGGCCAACTCACGAAGAAATTATTTCACCGCTCGCTGGACAAAGTATTCTCTCATATCAGGATCTGCCCAAGTATGTGTTTCAGATCCAGACAAAGTTTCGTGATGAGAAGCGGGCCAAATCAGGACTACTGCGGGGTCGGGAGTTTTTAATGAAAGATCTTTATTCGTTTCACGCCGACGAATCAGATTTAGATGATTATTATGAAAAAGTTCGGCAGGCCTATGTTCGTATTTATGATCGCTTAGGAATTGGAGAGAGTACCTATTTCACCTTCGCCTCTGGCGGTACGTTTGCTAAGTACTCGCATGAGTTTCAGACGGTAACGGGAGCTGGTGAGGATGCTATCTACATTTGTGATAAATGTCGGATCGCTATTAATAAAGAAATCATCGAGGATCAGTCGACCTGTCCAACCTGTGGTTCAAAAGATTTGAATGAGTCGGTGGCGACAGAAGTTGGTAATATCTTTAAACTTAAAACAAAATACTCCGCGCCCTTTAAGCTTGTCTATAAGGACAAAAATGGCGGAGAGAAGGAGGTTATTATGGGGTGTTATGGCATCGGTATCTCTCGACTGATGGGTGTAATTGCTGAGATGTTCAATGACGATAAGGGCCTTATCTGGCCCGAGGCAGTCGCTCCTTTTAAGGCTCATCTTTTAGCCTTAGGGGACACTTCCGGAGATGATTTTTACCGTGATTTACAAGCAGCTGGGGTTCAGGTACTCTATGACGACAGAGCGGTTGGTGCCGGTGAAAAGTTTGTGGATGCCGACCTCATTGGTTTGCCGTGGCGGATTGTGGTCAGTCCAAAACTGGGCGATCAGGTGGAGATTAAAAATCGCCGTGACACGGAGGTTCGCATTGTTTCAAAAGAAGAAGCTCTGAAGATTCTAAAAGGGGAGTAGGTCGTAGCGTTTCTATTTTCTTATGTCTCGAAACTACTTGAATTATTTTTTCACGGATATTGGCATCGATTTAGGGACGGCCAATGTTGTTATTTATGTCAAAGGAAAGGGGGTGGTTGTAAATGAGCCGTCAGTCACCGCCATTAACCGTAAGACTAACCGCATGGTGGCAGTTGGCGACGAAGCAAAAAAGATGCTGGCTCGCACGCCGGCCCACATTGAGGTTATTCGACCACTTGTGAATGGCGTGATTTCTGATTTTGAAATGACTCAGGAGTTGCTTCGTCATTTTTTCAAGCGCTTCAATCAAGGAGTATCTTTTGGATTCAGGCGAGCAGTACTCGCTATCCCCGATGGCCTAACCGAAGTGGAGAGAAAATCAGTTGAAGACGCAGCTTTAAATTCAGGTTGCTCTCGTGTGTATTTGGTTGATTCACCAGTAGCCGCTGCTCTGGGAGCTAATCTTCCAATCAACTCACCGGCTGCGAGTTTGATTATTGATATTGGAGGGGGAACAACCGATATCGCTGTTATCTCGGTGGGTGGCACGGTTATTTCAAAAACTCTGAAAACAGCCGGCGATAAATTTAACGAAGATATTATTCGTTTTGTTCGTGAAGAGTTCAAGCTCATTATTGGTGAGCCAACTGCCGAGATGGCCAAGATTATAGTTGGCTCGGCAATCGCTGGAGAACACCGGCCTGGAGGTCCTGGCGAGCTTTCTATCAAAGGACGTGATGCCAGTAGTGGTCTTCCAAAAGAAGTGATGATCAAGAGTTCTCAGGTCCGGGCAGCTCTTCAGCGATCTCTTAAAAATATTATTGATGCCACGCAGGATGTTATTGAGTCTACGCCACCCGAGTTGGCCGGCGATCTCTTGGAGCAAGGGATACATCTGTGCGGCGGCGGTGCCCTTCTCTGGGGCCTCGATCGGCTTCTCGAAAAAGAAACATCAGTGAAGACCGCCGTAGTGGAAGATCCGCTTCTCTGTGTGGCTCGTGGCCTAGGACAGTTGATTGAAGACATCGATAAGAATAAGCATCTTTTTGACGATCCTCTGAAGGCCTTAGAAATTCGTATTTCATGACGCAACGCGGAGTTTTTTTTCCAACTCTTCTCCTTTATAATTTTTCACCTGGCTGATTGCCGTAATTTCTGGTCTTTTTCCTAAATCGGCTATGGTTGCGAAAGCTTGGGCAAGATCAAGAAGTCTGACCTCTCCTCCTCCTAAAGTTAAGGAAA
>JBBUHS010000045.1:0-2242 GCA_038055675.1 Patescibacteria group bacterium
GCGGAATATAATAAAACATTTACATACCAAATAGAAGTAATTGGAGGAGAATTTTTTACGATCTTTAATAAAGATAGCATAAGAAAAACCAATAAATTTACTGTTTTCACATTTGAGTCATCAATAAAGTATTTCGACGCAACTAATTTAGAACTCAAGAGTTAAATAGGTCTAGAGCGGCATGCTCAGCAGAAACGCTCACCGTAGTGCAATATTTTTAACATGAAGGAAGAAGAAGTAGAAGCTGAAGAAGAAGTAGTGGTTGAGAATGAGGCAGATCTGGAAGGATGACAAAATTGTTCCAGTGACGATTATCGAAGCTTTGCCAAACAAGGTTGCTTTGCGGCGTACCACAAAACGTGATGGTTACGAAGCAGTTCAGATGATGGCCGGAAAGAAGAAAAGGGAGTTTCGAGTAGGTGCTGAAAATGAACTGAAAGAGAATGACATGATCGCCGTTTCTATTTTTGCCGAGAACGATATGGTTCGAGTGAGTGGTGAGGTGAAGGGTCGCGGTTTCCAGGGCGTTATGAAGCGCCACGGTTTCCACGGTGGACCAGCCACTCACGGTCAGAAAAATCGTCAGCGCGCTCCTGGTTCCATTGGTAGCACTGCCCCGCAACGTGTTGTCCCTGGACGACGCATGGCCGGACACATGGGTACCAATCGGATTACTATTAAGAACTTGAAAGTGGTAGGTGTTGATACTGAGAAGCACCTACTCTTTTTGCGAGGTGCAGTTCCTGGTGCTCGAGGGGCTTTACTCGAAATCAAGAAAGTGAAATAAGGCCATGAAGAACGTCACTGTCTACAATCAAAAGAATGAGAGCGTGAAAGAGATAGCCACTCCAGCCGATATTTTCGGCGTAGCTTGGAATAATACTCTTGTAAAACAGGTTTTGGATGCTCAGATGAGCAACCGTCGCCGACCGTGGGCTCACGCCAAGGGACGAAGTGAAGTTCGTGGTGGTGGCCGAAAACCATGGCGACAAAAGGGAACCGGCCGAGCCAGACACGGTTCGATTCGATCTCCTTTGTGGAGTGGTGGTGGGAAGGCACATGGTCCAAACAAGGAACGTGATTACACCCAGAAGGTGAATAAGAAGATGCGCCGCGTTGCTATTTTTTCTGTCCTCTCGAAAAAACTGAAAGACGATCAGATTAAATTCTTTGATACTTTTGAGATGACGGCTCCAAAGACCAAGACTATGGAGAGCGGTCTTCGCGTAGCTTTGAACATGACTCCGAAGAGCCGCAAGTTCGATGTTTTGATGATTCCAGCCGCTCCGATGACTCCTTTGGCTCGGGCTGTTCGCAACCTGACAAAAACCAAGGTTCTTCCAGCAACCAGTCTGAATGTCTATGATCTGATGAACTACAAGAACATTATGATCGAAGAAAAAGCCATTGAGGTGATTGCTAACCGATATAAAATCTAGACCATGGCCAATCTTTCTTTAATTAAAAAGCCGTTGATCACCGAAAAGGCAACTACCCTCGAACCACTGGGACAGTATGTTTTTGAGGTTTTAGGAGAGGCCACAAAGCCAGAAGTGAAGAAGGCGATTGAGAAACTCTATAGCGTTCATGTGAAAAGAGTAACCATGATTCAACTTCCCCCAAAGACCCGGCGCTATCGGGGCTTGAAGCGTTCTATTGCCGGACGAAAAAAAGCAGTCGTTATTCTTAAGGCAGGTGAAAAGATTAACTTCTAGAATATGAATCCCATTAGAAACTACCCAACCATGATCAACGCTATCAAACATTTTAAATCATTCCCGATACAAAAGGCCGTCAGTGTAATAAACGGAAATACTATTTCCTATTTCTAACGGGATGAAAAAGTATAAGCCGACAAGTCCGTCACGCAGAAATATGACATCGGTATCTTACCGCGGTGTTTTGACGGCCTCAAAGCCGTACAAGAAACTGACCATGCGCCTAAAGGATCATGCCGGCCGAAACTCCGATGGTCGAATTACGGTTCGTCACCAGGGTGGAGGAAACAAGAGAATCTACCGTATCGTTGATTTTAAACAGCAGAAGCTTGATGTTCCGGCTACTGTGCTCACCATCGAGTACGATCCATACCGTTCTTGTTTCATTTCGCTTATTGAGTTTACCGATAATAAAAAGAAGGCTTATATTATCGCCCCTCATAACCTGAAGGTTGGAAGCTCGGTTATTTTTTCGGAGCAGGCTCCTTTGAAGCCAGGCAATCGTCTGAAACTCAAAAACATTC
>JBBUHS010000046.1:0-2702 GCA_038055675.1 Patescibacteria group bacterium
GCCGGTGCCGCGGGTGTCGGTTAAAAATTCATTCCGATAACCAAAAAAACCGCGAGTCGGAATGGCAAACTCCAAAAATACTGTGCCGTTTTCTGTACGCATATCTTTCATTTCCCCGTGACGTCCACCAAGCTTCTGAATAACCGTGCCATACGTGGCTTCTGGAACTTCGATAAAGGCTTTTTCAAATGGTACCTGTTCTTTGCCATTGACTTCCTTCACAATCACCTGTGGGCGAGAAACCTGAAACTCATAACCTTCGCGACGTAATCGTTCGATAAAAATAGCGAGATGAAGTTCGCCGCGACCAGAAATAATCCACTTCGCATCACCCGTTTCGTGAACCCGCAAAGCCATATCGGACTCAAGCTCTCGGTTCAAACGCTCGCGAATCTGGCGGGAAGTCGTAAACTGTCCCTCTCGGCCAGCAAATGGCGAGTCATTAATACTAAAGGTCATTTTGACTGTCGGCTCCTCGATATCAAGAAGTGGCAAAGCAACTGGTGAATTAATATCAGCGATAGTTTCCCCAATTGTAATATCCGGAATACCAGAGATTGCCGCAATGTCTCCCGCAGAAATCTCCTTGGCCTCGGTTCGCTCCAAACCATCAAAGGTCATAAGCGAGACCAAGCGGAATTTTTTCATCACTCCTTCGCGATTAATGTGCATTACCTCCGATCCCGCCTTAATCACCCCATTAAAAATTCGACCAGTAGCAATGCGACCCTTGAAGTCATCTCCTGAAATTGTGGTAACGAGCATCTGAAGTGGTTTGGTCGGGTCGTCTTTTGGCTCAGGAATTTCTTTCATAATTGCCTCAAAGATCGGCAGAATGTCGGTCATCTTTGAAAGATCTGGATCCAAACCAGCTAAGCCATTCTTGGCCGAAGCGTAAACGACTGGAAAATCGAGATCGACATGTTCTCCGCCGAGCTCCAAAAAGAGGTCAATTGTTTTATCAAGCACATAACCAATCCGAGCATCGGGCTTATCAACTTTATTCACGACCACGATAATCTTGTGATTCATGGCAAGCGCCCGGCGTAGCACAAAACGAGTCTGTGGCATCGGACCTTCCTTAGCATCAATCAAAAGCAGACAGCCATCGGCCATTTTCAAAACTCGTTCCACCTCGCCACCGAAGTCGGCGTGTCCTGGAGTATCAATAATATTCACCTTGGTCCCCTTCCAGAGAACTGAAGCATTTTTGGAAAAGATGGTAATACCGCGCTCTTTTTCGAGCTCGTTTGAGTCCATAATAAGATTTCCATCGGACACCTCCTTCCTCATCTTCGTTTTTGTTTGGCGAAGCAAAGCATCCACAAGAGTAGTTTTTCCGTGGTCAACATGCGCGATAATAGCTACATTTCTGATGTTCATAATAAAAAATCTGCGCGAAGGCAGTGGTGGTCCCCAACTTTCAAGAGCCAACTATATCAGAAATATGTTACTTGCGCAAGAGATGCGTGGTAATCCGGCCACTCAGATATCCCAGAAGAGGTAGCTGGATAATTGGAGAAAGTCCAACTTCGAGAATTGGAATGATCGGCATCCAGGGACCATATGCCCAGCGAGAGGCACCGAGGGCAAAAACTTCGATTAGAACTGCGACCAAGAAACTAACTCCAATTTGAATATACACTCCCGTCGACCTCTCCACCTTCATTCGATCGATCAGTATTAAAAGAAGGATGATGAAAACCGCATCAAAAAGGGTGGCTCGAAGGAGAATTTGTTCAGTAATTGGACCACCCTGATAGTGAAGATACAGAAACGCGTGGACGTTTTCCCACATAAGATTGAGGAAAAAAGCGATTCCAAAAATAAAAGAGTAGCGCTTAATCATAGATATATTCTAGAACAGAAAAACCCCGAAATAAATCGGGGTTTTTCCTTGGAGAAACAGAAGCGAAAACTAGTTTCGCATTCCGTAACCGCCAGTCCGCGGGGCGCGAGCCTCCATCGGACGAGCTTCGTTCACGGTTAACCGTCGACCGCCGAGCTCCTGACCATTCCACATCTGGATAGCCTTCTCAGCATCATCGTCGTTTGTCATCTCCACAAATCCGAAGCCCTTCGATCGGCCAGTCATCTTATCCATGATGATACTAGCTGAATCGACGTTTCCGGCGCGCATAAACGCGTCCTTAAGCTCCGCATCTGAGGTAGAATACGGTAATCCGCCAACGTATAATCTTTTTGCCATTTTACGTTCGTCGTTATGTAAGCCGACCTCTTCTCTTTTTACGGCTACCTGTTCCATCAGCTTACATAATGAAGCACGAAAGGAAAGAAACGCCTGAGAAACACTTACTGCGAGTATAGTACCATATCCACAGAAAAAAGCAATAGGGGCCAGCCAAGGCCTTTCTGGGGCTAGTTTTTAAGTCCTGTTCCCTTCTCTATGAGGCGCCAGTCTATATAGGCCAAAAGCAAGTTTAGAACCATTAGAATCACTAAACTAGCCGCAACATTCACATCTGAAAATCCGGAGAAACCATAACGGAAACCATTTACCATGTAAAGAATCGGATTGAAGTAAGACAAGTTTTGCCAAAGTGGCGGTAGAGTGGTAACCGAATAGAACACTCCTCCAAGATAGGTAAGTGGCGTGAGAACGAATACGGGAATGATAGAAATCTGATCAAAGTTCTTAGCGAAGAGAGCGTTAAACAGTCCGGCTAAGGAAAAGAGGAGGG
>JBBUHS010000047.1:0-2542 GCA_038055675.1 Patescibacteria group bacterium
CCAGATTGGCTCGTAGGCAATGATCACCTTGTTCTTTTCATCTTTCTTAAGAAGCGCGAGGTTTTTGCTAAGTTGACTCTGAATAAATTTCTTACTAGCCGATAAACCCTTTTTTCTTGTTGCGGCAGATTCTCCCACGCAGAGAACTACTGTCAGACCTGCATCAACTGATCCCCTCACCTTCTTTGCAATTAATTCATCGGGTTCTTGAATATAAAGACGTCGCTCGGAGTGGCCGATAATAACGTAGGTTACTCCCATGGCCCTGACCATCGCGGTAGAAACCTCTCCTGTAAACGCCCCTTGTGTGCCCGGGAAAATATCCTGCGCGCCAAGAGCAATCTTTGTCTTAACGAGGGGAAGATATACGAACGGCGGACAGATCACCACAGAAACATTCTTGGGAACTTTCAACTTGTTCAAAGGACTCATCAATTGTCCCACCTCACGGAGAGAGGCTGGGTTCATTTTCCAGTTACCAATAATCAGCTTTTTCATATGAAAATATTATACTATCGATCACAAAAAACGTCATTGCTTGTCTTTGATAAGATGTGCTACGTAGGATATAAATTTTTTAGAAAGGAGTGTTCCGTGCAAAAAAGGTGGCGACACGTTCGAATGACATTCAAGTCGAGAGGGTGCGGAGAAGGGGTAAGCCCTACCTTGTCCTCAGGGCAAAATCAGCCGCCCATCAGAAGCTGCTCTATCGCCTCTTCAGGGATATCGAAGGTGGCACCTGTTCCGCCAGAGGAAGACGTGGGGATAGCTTCACTTCACGGCTTGTCATCAAGATTCCAGCCTAGCAACTCGTTCTCACTGAACGAGTTTTTTATTTGCCTTATAATACTTCCTAGGAATATTTCTTGAAGGAATTGACTTTTATTATCGCTACGATGTATTTTGGATGTAGATCTCTGGAGGTACCATGAATGAAGTCGGAAGGTGGGTGCTTGAAGGCGAGCCTCATGAAAGGCGAGAAGTTCAACTCAGCAGCTTCATCATATGCACTGGCCAAGAACCGAAGGATGGGCAGGGCATTCAAGAACACCTAACTGGCTGTGAAAGGTGTCGACAACAGGTAGCTCGCTACCATCATTCCCTGACCAGCCAAGCCTACATCAATCCCACCGGTTGGTGGGACCCATACCGTACCGGACCGTGGTGAGTCGAGGCCAACCTATTGGAAGGCCTTTTTTATTTCTGTAGCAATGTAGCGCTAACGGGATTCGAACCCGTGTTCCCGCCGTGAGAGGGCGATGTCCTGACCGGGCTAGACGATAGCGCCACTATCTCTAAATAAATCTTCCCTGGCCTTGGCAGTTCTTTTTAAAAATATCTCCCGTTTTCGAGCAGATATCTTATCTATAAACCCTTCTCTATAAATAACTTGCCACGGTCGATAAGACTTTGTTGATCTAACTCCTCCATTGTTATGTTTTATCAATCTTTTTTCAAGGTCAGCGGTGATACCAATATAATGTCTGCCATTCTTTGATTGTAAAACATAAAGATAAAACATTATGTGCGTGTCCTCCGGAGGAGGATCCGCCTTCGGCGGAAGAGGGCGCCGTCCTAGCCATTAGACGATGAGGCCGCTTTATACCTTCAATCCTTGAACAACTTTTTCTAAGCCAATTGCTCGAGAAGCTTTCACAAGGACAATATCTCCTTTCTTTACCAGTTCCTGAATCGGCAGAAGGGCCTGATCGGCTGATTCGAAAACGCGAAGATTCTTCTTAGAAAATCCAGCTTTTAAAGCTCCTTCGCTGATAAAGCGCGCACCACTACCAATAACGATAAGTATATCCGCAATTTTGGCTACAGTCCGACCGATATCTTCGTGAGCCTCTCGAGAAAACTCTCCGATTTCTCGCATCTCACCCAAAATGGCAATCCTTCGTTTGCCGGGAAAATCTTCGAACGTATCGAGTGCTGCTGCCATAGAAAGTGGGCTGGAGTTATAGGCATCATCGATTACAACCGAATCCTTTAGCCCTCTAAAAGGCTGAAATCGATGCTCTGGAGGTCGGTATGCTTTTAAGGCTTCGGAAATCTTAACCAAGTTCAAACCGAAAATCAAACCAACTGAGGCGGCAGCCGCAGCGGCATACGCCTGGGCTTTTCCAAAAACACCATCGAGTCTAACTGGTACGAAACTTCCGGCGTACTCAATCTTGAAGCTAGTCCCTATGGGCTGACCGTCCTCGTCAATGCGGGTGGTGAAGTTAGAAATACGCAGCTCCGAATCACGATGAAAACCAAACGTCATTCGGTGAGCTCGGGTTCGGTCTTTCAGATCCATCACAATATGGCTGTCTTGATTGAGGATTGCAAAACCGCCGGCCGGGAGCTGCTCGATAAGACGAGCTTTTTCCCGAGCTACTTCCTGAGGACCGGAGAAAAACTCAACGTGCACTGGAATCTCGCCAATTGCCGTAATGACCCCAACGTTTGGACGAGCAATCTCTAAAAGATACCGCATATCGCCGGGATGATCGATACCGTACTCAAGAACAATAATTTCCGGATACTCGGTCCG
>JBBUHS010000048.1:0-2814 GCA_038055675.1 Patescibacteria group bacterium
TACACTGGCCACGAAGGTCGCAAAACATGATGAGTCGGGGTAATATGAGCCTGTAGACGATATGAATATATGAACGAATTTTTTAAAGCGATAGTTCTTGGAGTGGTTGAGGGGATAACGGAATTTTTGCCAATATCTTCAACCGGACACCTCATTATCTTAAATCAATGGATCGCTTTCGGCGAGGAGTTTACGAAAACATTTGACGTTGTGATTCAGCTGGGAGCAATCTTCGCCGTAGTCGCCTATTTCTGGGATAGACTATGGCCCTTTGGAAAATCTCAGAAAGATCGGGGTGTTATTTTCGATACCTGGAAGAAAGCCGTTATTGGTGTTTTGCCAGCTCTCATCTTGGGTTTTCTTTTTGGGGAGGAGATTGAGGCGAGACTCTTTGATCCAGTAATTGTTGCCACAATGCTTTTTCTGGGTGGGATCCTTCTTATCCTTGTTGACCGCCAAAAAATTAATCACTCCACCTTCTCTATCCGAGAGATGAGTTATAGAACAGTCCTTCTCATAGGCCTCATTCAGGCGGTGGCAATGATTCCCGGCACCTCGCGTTCCGCCGCGACAATCATCGGCGGTATATTCCTTGGCCTTTCTCGAGCTACCGCCGCTGAGTTTTCTTTTTTCTTAGCTATTCCCACAATGACTGCTGCTTCTGGATATACTCTCATGAGGAGTGGTTTTTCTTTAAGTTCTTCGGAATTAGCAGTTCTTGCTACCGGATTTTTTGTTTCCTTTGTGGTTGCCTGGGCAGTTATTCGGGCTTTCATCAACTATATCCAGAAAAATGATTTTCGGTACTTTGGGTACTACCGTATTATTTTAGGAGTCGTTGTTTTCCTCTATTTTTTCCAAGGATAGAGATTCCCGGTCGGGAAGTTTTATGGCTTGCTCTCGGGTGAACTCACCCACACGCGTGCGAGTAAGGCTCGCAATATAACCACCCGTTTTTAACTCTCGTCCAATATCACGAGCCAGGCTTCGAATGTAAACTCCTGGGCCAGTCACAACCCGTATTTCTAAGATTGGCCAGCTATACCCCATAATCTCAATATTTTTTATAGCTACCGGACGAGGCAGAAGGATAACCTCTTTTCCTTCACGGGCAAGCTTATAGGCTCGCTTCCCACCTATTTTCATGGCGCTATAAGGTGGTGGTGTTTGCTCTATGTTTCCAATAAACTTATCCACCACTTCCCCTATCATCTCTCGAGACGGCACCAATGAAACTTCAAATTTTGTTTTTTCTCCTTCGGCATCATCGGTCGAGCTTTCTTCGCCAAGCTTGATCACGGCCTCATATTCTTTCTGGTGGCCAACGATATCGTGGAGTTGCTTAGTTCCTTCTCTGCCGATTCCAATAACCAAAACCCCCTCCGCAAGGGGATCAAGCGTACCGGCATGACCAACTTTTTTTTCACCAGTTAGTTTTCTGATCAGAGACACCATTTTAAAAGAACTTGGTCCCTTTGGTTTCCAGACGGCAACAATTGGTTGATTTGAGGGAAGATCCATTGATTTTTAATGACTTTGATTCTAGTCTATAAATCAGCAAAATGGGAGGGTGAGATGGCTAGCTTTAAGCTACTGTTCAGGATTTACTGCGATGATTGCGAGAGGGAGAACCCAACTCTTCTTGTCCGGGTGATCGATGTTCCCGGTAAGATCTGGGCCGATCGAGTGGCAAGGGCTATGCTTGGCGAGGTGGTTGCAGTAGAAGAACGTATCTGGACAGTCCTTTCGGTCGAAAAGACCGATGAGCCGCCAAACATGGGATCGTGGGATGCCGACATTTCTTGGAGACAACCCGTTTTCGAATTTCTCTTTGACCGAAGAGATCTCGGGATTGAGCCGATCTACGCTACCAAGCCTACCGGGAAACGGGAACTGGCAGGTTTTTCCTTCCGACAATCCACAAGCGCCCTCATCTGAGGGCGCTTTTTCTTTAGACAACTTCTAGTCCTCCTAAATTTTCTTTTCGTATTTCTTTATAGAGCGGATTTTTCTTCAGAGCTGGTTTTCCTTGGTGCTCAACAATGTAGTATGCAAAACCTCTCATCTTTTTTACCGATTCATAATCGGCGTGTCCTGGTAGTGATGTGGGGTCTTTCTCTTCAAAATCAACGGGGCTGTTGTCTAAGGTTACAAAGTATTCTTTTCCGACGTTTGCCGCGAGGTGCCCATAAGTGGATGGTATAAAAACAGTATCTCTAGGTTTTACTTTGATAATTTTAAACTCTTCTACAACATCCGGTATAGTTTTACCCTCAGCATCAGAAGCTAGTTTTTGTAATAAAACCACGCCCTCTCCCTGCAATATCCAGTACGTCTCATCGAGGTTCCCAATATGATAATGCCCGTAGGTTTTTATATACTCTCCACCTATTATTCCTGGCTCCCAAACCGTCACATTCTTTTGATCTACTCCGCCACGAATCATATAGTAGTGAAATGCTGGACCTGGCGCACTTGGATCCATGAGAACCTCTCGCATTTTCTCATCAGTTCTTGGGGCAAAGTGTTTTGGAACGTATGTGAAGCCTTTATTCATTGGTGTGGTTTCCTCGTCCTCTAGGAGGTAGTTTTCTCATCTCTTCTGTCTCATTAGGTCTCCCATAATCATCCTCGAGTCTTTCCGTTGCTCCCAACTCTGGGGTAGAAACTTCGATAATATCACAATCCGTAATCGCCGCTAATCTATGTTTCTGTCCCAGAGCACACGTATACCCCTGGCCAGGAATCATAGATGTCTCGATCAACTCCCCCTTATTATTCTCCCAGATAATTTCCCCTTCTCCATGAACTAAG
>JBBUHS010000049.1:0-4335 GCA_038055675.1 Patescibacteria group bacterium
CTCGTATTTTGAAATAGTCATCAACTGAAACTTTGAGGCTGGAAGAAATAACTGATCCAGACAGGCTGAAGTTTAAAAGAAATATTCGGGTCTGGGCGTTTTCTGGATCGGTAACGAGGGCATCGCTCCAGATCCAGGCTGAACCAGGGAATGGGGTTGCCCAGATAGGGCTGGTGTAAGTTTCAACGGCGTTTCCACCCTCAGATAGGAGGGTAGAGGTATTACTGGTATGGGACTGAGAGAAGGGGGTACAGACGGTAGTAGCAGAGGCTCCGGGAACTGATACAAAAGATGCAACAACCAATCCAATAATGAGTAATAAAGTGTAGGGCTTCATGGATTTCGTAGGTTTATATAATTTATAAGCTGAAAGCTCTACACCTGTGTATCAGATTTAGTGAAAAGAGTCAAGGGCCCCGGGGCCCCTCATTAATAGGAGGCGGTTTCGTCGTAGCTATTATTTTTTATTGACTCCGCATGAATAGTCTCTTAACCTTTAGATAGTTTCCCTAACGGGAGGATTTATGTTTCGGCTATCAAGCAGGTTTCACATGAAAGCCCGAGAATCTTTCATTCGAAGAATGGAGTGCTTGGGAATCGAGAATATCGTCCTTAAAAGTCCAGACCGAGACAGGTGCGATTTCGAGCTGGATGGCCGCGTGCGAGTGGCCTTGAGATTCTCAAGGATAAAACCTCGAACTCGTCGTGTGACTGTCGGCGGGAAGAGGTATACCTATGTTTATCCCTCCTGTACGTTCAATTTTCACTGTCATGGCAAACTGATCAAGGGTGTTGATCTGGTCATCTGTGTTGTAAGTGGGCGGGATGATTACTTTTGTATTCCACTCGCCGAGATCACTGGAAAGACCTTCTGTCTGTGTTGCAAGAAGATGAATAGCATAGCTAGCTACCACGGGAAGTACCGCATCTACCACAACACTTTCCGTGGTCTCAAGGAAGTTCTGGCCGAGAAAAGACGGATCGGTGAAGAGAGTAAGAAGCAACCGCCCTGATTTATTCAGTAGGCGGTTTTTTTCTCCAGCACCTCTAAATTTTCTAAGTAGCTTCTGTATTGAGTAGGAAATGAGAAACTTTTAGCAGCTGATCTGATTTTTTCGGCCCCTTACCATTGAAGGGGTGAGTAAGTTCGTGAGGCACTTCCTCCTGAAGTTCCGAGAGGTGTTTGGTGATGACGAAGAAGAATAATGGATATTGGGGTAGTCTTTGTGGAACATAGAATTTATCGGTATAATTTAAGATAAATGAACGGAAAAAGATATATAATTCTTTTCGCTTTTTTTTGTTCCGCCCTCATTGTTATTTTTTTAATTTCTGGACGGGTGCAGGCGGTAACGTTTACCGTAAACTCCGTTCTTGATACGGCAGATAGCAGTCTTAATGGCGTGTGTGATGATGGATTGGGGAACTGCACACTCAGAGGGGCAATTCAAGAAGCGAACAACGCTTCGGGAACTTCTGCGGTAACTATTAGTTTTTCAATTGCCACATCTGGAATAAACACGATTACGCCCTCTGGAACACTCCCAACAATCATTCGAACCAATGTGACGATTGACGGTTCGACCCAAACCGGTGCTTCCTGTGGCGATCTTTGGGCAGGGACTGCTCCGACGTGGAACATTAAGCTGAGCAATAGCTCCGCATCATATAATGGACTCACTATTACAGGAGGAAGCTCAACCATCAAAGGATTACAGATTCAGGGATTTCTTTACGGCATCTCGATTGCTTCTTCGGGGAGTAATGTCATTCAATGCAATGCTCTTTTGGCAAATACGAGTAGTGGTGTGAGTATCGCCGCCAGTTCAAATACCATTGGTGGTATGACCGCCGGGCAAGGTAACCTCCTTTCCAATAACAATCAGAGTGGACTTTCTATTGTTTCTGGAAATGACAATAATATTTTTGGAAATTTTATTGGTACCAACAGTACTGGCAGTATTGATAATCCGAATAATATCGGTATTGATATTGTTTCCGGGTCGGGAAACACAATTGGTAGCTCAACGAGCGGTGGAGGAAACCTGATTTCCGGCAATAATGCCAGTACAAGTCCTCGTGGCGGCGACAGTGTTCTTCAAATATTTGTTGGTCCTAGTGCCACAGGAACGGTTATCCAGGGAAATTATATTGGTACCAATAGAACGGGCGCAACGGCCCTTTATAGTGGGGGAGCTAAATCATCCAAAGAAATTGTTATAGAGGGAGCAGGAACCCAGGTTGGTGGCACTACGGCCGGAGCAAGGAATGTTATCGCCCCACTGCATACCGGTATTAATGTCCATGATAATACGACAAGTACTGTTATCCAGGGAAATTATATTGGTTTAAATGCCAGTGGTACGGCGGTTATCGCCCCCGCTCTATTGTCTAACGCCGACGGCATTCATGATTCTGGTAACTACACCCAGGTTGGTGGCACTACGGCTGGAGCGGGAAATATCATTGCTGGATTTACCGTCGGTGCGGGTATTGAGAAAAATAGCGGAGATGCAATTACGATCCAAGGCAACTATATCGGTACTGATTCCACTGGAAATAATACCAGTACTAATTTCCGAAATAGTAGAGGCATCTTCTTTTTGAATGTCAGTAATGGCATTATCGGAGGCACGTCAGCTGCCGCCAGGAATATTATCGGCAACTCTTCAAATACGACAGTTGGTGGCGATGTAGTAATCTTGGGCGGAACAAATAATAGCGTGAGAGGCAATTATATTGGTGTTGGCGCGAACGGCAGTGCGGCATTTCCAGGCGAATACGGCGTTCTTTTTTTGGGAGGTATCGCCAGTAGCTCTATCGGTGGAACGGAAACGGGGGCGGGTAACGTTATCGCTAGCCACTCCATTGCTGGAGTTGTTTTGATGGGTGATCCGCTGGGATTCGGAGAGGCTGGGGTACACAATGCTATCCAAGGAAACTCTATCTACAATAATGCCGGACTTGGAATTGATATCAGCAAAAGCACTACGACCTATACGGATGGACAGACAGCAAACGATTCCCGGGGCCATTCCGGACCGAATAATATTCTGAACTTCCCGACGCTTTCCAGCGCTATTATTGGTAGCAGTAGTATAGCTATTGCCGGTACAGTCTCGAGTACCCCAAGCGTCACTCATCGCCTTGAGTTTTTTGCCAATAGTGTCGCCAGCCCAACTGGGTATGGAGAAGGCCGTTTTTATCTGGGATTTACTACCACGACCACGAACGGAAGCGGACAAGCCTCTTTCACTGCCACACTTTCAACCACTACCACCATCGGTTACTGGATTACCGCTACCTTAACCGATAACGCTTCAAACACCTCCGAGTTCTCGGCCTTTGTCACTTCGACCGCTCAGGCCGTGCTTTCCATTACTACTTCTACTCAGTTCTCTTTTTTGGCCAGCGCCTCTTCCACAGCTACTTCGTCAGAATCCGTAGTCATAACCAATACCAGCCAATCCAGTTCCACCCTCTCCTGGTCGGCGACGAGCACGGAAAACTGGCTTTCATTCTCTCCTGCCAGTGGTTCTTTGGCGCAAAATGTCACAACTTCACTTTTTTTCATTATTACTCCCACGAGTCTTGGTTCGGGTACGTTTAATGCTACTGCTACCATTTCTGGTTCCAATGCTTCAGGATCACCCCAGTCCTTTGCTATAACACTCGCGGTGAGTGCTCCTTCCTCGGGAGGCGGAGGGGGAGTTTTTTTCGTACCATTCGTGAATCCAACCTCCTCACTCCAAGCCAGCTCTTCTTCGAGTAGTACTAGCTCAACATCCTCACTGCCAACAAGTACCATTTCATCAACTACCCCACCTACCGTTTTTCCCGTTGTGAGTGGCGGCACTTTTTCTCGGCTTATTGATCTGATTCAACAGCTTCTTCGTCTTCTCGTCGGAGAACTCCAAAGGCGAGGTGAGGCTATTCCTCCAACATTTACTCCTTATGCCGAGTGCAGTGCCACCTACGCCTTTACTCGGAATCTTACTATCGGTTCCTGCGGTGAAGATGTATTACACCTTCAGTATTTTCTAGTAGCTGAAGCCACTGGACTCGCAGCTCAGGCGCTCAAAGATAATGGTTTTACCCGAAACTTCTATGTTCTTACAAAAGCCGCCCTTACGGAGTATCAAAAGGCACATGAGATCGAGCCACCGAAAGGATATTTTGGAATTCTAACAAGGACCTATATTGAAAATCACTAGCTTTTTCTTTCCTGTGGCGGGGCAAACATGAGCGGCTCCCTTCGACAAGCTCAGGACAAGACCGCTGCACACACTCCAAACTGCCAAAGAACCTGAAAACAAATCGGCTCGAACCATATTT
>JBBUHS010000050.1:0-6834 GCA_038055675.1 Patescibacteria group bacterium
GTCGAGTGAGATACCCGGCCTGAGCAGTTTTCAAAGCAGTATCAGTGGTTCCTTTACGAGCACCGTGAGTAGCGATGAAATACTCAAGCACGTTGAACCCTTCCTTGAGAGACGATTTAATTGGCAACTCGATGGTTTCACCTTTTGGATTCGCCACCAAACCCTTCATACCCATCATCTGAATCGGCTGAGCCCATGAACCACGGGAACCAGAATCAACGATACGATAGATGGAATTATCAACTGGCAGGCTCTTAGCCACAAGCTGAGCAATTATTTTCTTCGTATCTTCCCAGACACTGATAGTTCGAGCGCGACGTTCGCTTTCGGTTAAAAGTCCTGAATTAAACTGTTCGCGAACCAAAGCTACTTTTTCATCAGCCTGCAGCATAACTTTCTCTTTCTCAGGCGGAATAACGAGATCAGCAATACTCCAGGTCGTTCCAGACTGTGTGGCCATCTCAAAACCTAAGAGTTTTACTTTATCCAAAACTTCCACGGTTCGCGGAGCACCACAGTTATCGAATACAAGCTCGATAAAGCGAGACAGTTTCTTCTTCGTAAGATTCTCGGCAATGACTACGCCAGTTCCCTCGAAAATTTCATTGACCATCATGCGACCAAGAGAGGTCTCAAGCATTCCATCCTTGGTGCGGACCATCATCGGTTCGCGAAGCTTCAGGGCACCATGCTCGTAAGCCAGGCGGGCCTCGTCGATACCAGTCATATTCCTCATCACTTCCGGCTTCGGGAGCATGCTCGTTAAGTAGTACATACCGAGCACTATATCTTTTTCCGGCATAGCCACCAGGTCGGCAGTAGCTGGCTTTAAGAGGTTGTGACTGGAATCCATAAGTCGGGCAGCTTCTTCTTGGGCTTTGTCGAACAAAGGCACGTGGACGGCCATCTGATCACCATCGAAGTCAGCGTTAAAGGCCGAACAAACGAGCGGTGGAATCTGGATAGCTGAACCTTCAACCAAGAATGGTCGGAAGGCCTGAACAGACAAACGGTGCAACGTTGGCGCACGGTTCAAGAGAACGCGGCGGTCTTTAATCACCTCTTCAAGAATGGCCCAGACTTCGTCAGGACCTTGTTCAATTAAACGGTTAGCGTTTCGGATATTGTGTGCCAAGCCTTTGGAGATAATGCCGCTGATGACAAATGGTCGGAAAAGTTCCAAAGCCATTTTCTTTGGCAAACCACACTGGTTAATAGCAAGCTTCGGACCAACCACAATGACCGAACGGCCAGAGTAGTCGACACGCTTACCAAGTAAGTTTTGTCGGAATCGTCCCTGCTTACCCTTCAACATATCGGCCAAAGACCGAAGTGGGCGACGCTGAGCCGAGAGCTGCTGTGAACCAAAACGGATTGAGTTATCAATCAAAGCATCAACGGCTTCCTGAAGCATGCGCTTTTCGTTTCGAACAATCACTTCCGGAGCTTTGATTTCCAAAAGTTTCTTCAGACGGTTGTTACGGTTAATAACGCGACGGTAGAGATCGTTCAGGTCGGAAGTGGCATACCGTCCCCCATCCAAAGCAACCATCGGACGAAGATCTGGAGGAAGAACTGGTAAAACTTTCATGATCATCCACTCAGGACGCATATTGTGCTTGATCATCGACTTCAACATCTTCAGTCGGCGAAGAAGCTTCACTTCGAGAAGTGGGCTCTTGGCTTTTTCTAAGGCTTTCTCAACAACCTGAACCTGTTCCTTAAGGTCCATCTTCTCAAAAATGTTACGGATAGCCTCAGCACCACTGCCAGCCTTAAAGACATCGCCAAATCGCCGAGCCAGATGGAAATACTGAATTTCGGTTAGAACTGAACCGACTCGCAAATCGGCCAGAAGATCCTCCATGTGTTCGGCGGCATCCTCCAACTGATCTTTGGTTTCTTTATCTTTCTTGGCAAGCAAACCGACACGGCTCTTCAACTCGCGACCAAGGTCGGCCAAGGCACGCGTACGATTTTCTTCAGAGACCTCGGTAATGATGTAGTCGACATAATAGACAACCCGATCGAGGCGGCTTGAGGAAACATCCAAAAGCAAACTCATGCGTGATGGCACGGTCTTCAAGAACCAAATATGACTGACCGGAGCGGCAAGCTCGATATGTCCCAACCGTTCGCGGCGAACAATAGCTCGAGTGACCTCCACTCCACACTTATCACACACGACACCTTTATATCGAAGCCTTCGATATTTACCACAGTAACATTCATAGTCCTTGGTTGGACCGAAGATTCTTTCTGAGAAAAGGCCATCTTTTTCTGGACGTTGGGTTCGGTAGTTAATAGTTTCCGGTTTCAAAACTTCGCCATGAGACCAGTTAAGGATATTCTCGGGAGAAGCAATCGAAATCTGGAGCGCCTTCAGGCGGTCAGCCGCACCAACCTGAGTTTCATCTACGATAGAGTTAATGTTGAAGCTTAATGCCTTCAGTTCATTTACTAAAACATTGAAAGAGGCTGGAACGTTTGAAGCGTGGAGCTGTTCACCGCGAATGATCGCCTCATACGCCGCTGAGCGACCCAGCACGTCGTCAGATTTAATGGTGAGCATTTCGTGCAAAACATGTCGCGCGCCATAACCTTCCAAGGCCCAGACTTCCATTTCTCCAAAGCGCTGTCCTCCAAACTGAGCCTTACCACCAAGCGGCTGCTGCGTGATCAAGGAGTACGGACCAATTGAGCGCATGTGGATTTTGTCTTCAACCAAGTGGTTCAGCTTTAGCATGTAAATCTGACCAACGGTCACGGTGTGATCGAAAGCCTGTCCGGTTCGTCCATCATAAAGGGTAGCCTTGCCATCCTCCGGAAGTCCGGCTTTTTTCAACTCTGTGCGGATCGTCTCTTCAGTAATTTTTTCTAAAGCTGGAGCGATGACACGATACCCCAGGGTACCGGCAGCCCAACCTAAGTGAGTTTCCAAAATCTGACCAAGGTTCATACGAGAAGCTACACCAAGCGGATTCAGAATGATGTCCACCGGTGTTCCATCGGCAAGATACGGCATGTCCTCAACCGGGCGAACCTGAGAAATAACACCTTTGTTTCCGTGACGACCGGCGAGCTTGTCACCAGACTGCACCTTCATTAACGTTGCAATCTCTACTTGAATGCGACGGATAATTCCCGGTTCGAGCTTGTCACCCTGATCGCGCGAAAAAACTTTGATACCAACCACGCGTCCCCGCTTTCCGTGAGGCAAGGTCAAAGAGGTATCTTTCACATCACTGACTTTTTCACCGAAGATGGCGCGCAAGAGTCGTTCCTCGGAAGTGAGTTCCGCTTCACCTTTCGGAGAAATTTTTCCAACTAAAATGTCACCGGCTTTTACTTCGGCACCAATGCGGATAATTCCCTCTTCGTCGAGGTTTCGGAGTTTTTCTTCAGAAGCATTTGGAATGTCGGGAGTAGTTATTTCCGGACCAAGCTTGGTGTCACGAACATCACAGTAGAAATCTTCAATATGAATAGAAGTGAAGCGATCATCACGAACGACTCGCTCGGAAATAATGATGGCGTCTTCAAAGTTGGCACCTTCCCATGAGACGAAAGAAACCAAGAGGTTCTGTCCAAGTGCCAAAAGTCCTTGATCAGTTGAAGGACCGTCAATCAACACCTGCCCCTTCTTCACCTTGCCGCTTGAAACCAAGAGGCGCTGAGAAAGACTGGTGAACTGGTTGGAGCGTTCGAATTTCTGCAATCGATATTCTTTAAAACCAAGAGTTGCGTACTTCACACGCAAGTGCTGAGCGTCGGCATCAATGACCTCTCCATCCTCTTCTGCTTTAATAACGTAACCAGAATCTTCAGCTACTTTTCCTTCAATGCCGGTTCCAACATACGGAGCCTGCGGTCGAATAGAAGGAACGGCCTGACGTTGCATGTTCGAACCCATGAGTGCACGGTTGGCATCATCATGTTGTAAGAACGGAATAAGTGAGGTGGCTACAGAAATAAACTGATACGGAGCGACATCAATAAAATCGATATCCTCTCGAGGACAGACACCTGGCTCTCCTTTAATACGAGCTTCTACAATTGGTATAGCAATTTTCCCTTCGGCATCACGCGGTGTTCCACCGTGAGCAATCCTATATTTCTCTTCTTCCAAACCGTTCATCCAGTGAACTTCTTTGGTTACTTTTCCACCTTTTACCTTTAAGTACGGTGTCTCTAAGAAGCCAAGTTCGTTTACACGAGCAAAACTGGCAAGATAGTTAATAAGACCGATGGTCGAACCTTCAGGAGTCTGAATCGGACAGATACGACCGTAATGAGAACGATGCACATCACGAACTTCGAAGCCGGCACGTTCACGGGTCAGTCCACCCGGACCAAGAGCGGACAAACGTCGCTTGTGTTCAACTTCGGCTAATGGATTTACCTGGTCCATAAACTGCGAAAGCTGTGAGGAAGAGAAAAACTCTTTCACAGCGGCACCAAGCGGTCGGAAGTTTACGAGCTGGTTCGGAAGAAGATTGGTTCTCTCAAGTGTGGACATTCGATCCTGAACGATACGGCGAAGACGGGCCAAACCAATTCGGAGACGGGACTCCAAAAGTTCTCCGGCAGTGCGAAGTCGGCGATTACCCAAGTGGTCGATATCATCCTCTTCGGCACGAGGATCATTATTCAAACGGATGATTTCGCGAACGATAGCCGAGATATCGTCGATATCGAGTAAACGTTCATCTTTCTTTTTATCCAAACCTAATCGCTGATTCAGCTTAAAGCGACCAACGGCCGAGAGGTCGTATCGATCGAAGCGCTTGAACATGCTATCTACCAGATTCTTGGCGGTCTCGATAGTTGCCGGATCACCAGGACGGAGCCGGTGATAGATTTCAAGATAGGAGTCAGCCAAATTCTTGGCGCCATCCTTTTTCAAGGTTGCATCCAGATACTTGATCGTTCCTTTATCAACATCGGAAAAAAGGGAGGGGGAAATTTCTTCGGTGTTTCCAAAGATGCGGAGAAGGTCAGTAACGGCAGACTTTCGATGACGATCAATTTTCACACCGATAACACCATCAACGTCAGTTTCAAATTCTAACCAGGCACCGCGGTTTGGGATAACCTTAGCGCCAAACAAGTTTCGGCCGTGCCAGGGGGTGGCAACGAAATAGACACCAGCTGAGCGGATGAGCTGGGAGATAACCACGCGCTCAACGCCGTTAATGATAAACGTTCCCCGACGAGTCATAATCGGGAAATCGCCAAGATACACCTCCTGAGAAGTGTGCTGTCCGGTCTTTTTGTTTTCTAAACGAAGTTTAACGCGGAGGGAGGCTTCGTAGGTGGCTTCCTTCAGGCGAGAAGTGACATCGTCATACTTTGGCTCATCAAAGTGGTATTCCTCGAAATGAAGCTCTAGCTCTTTTCCGGTGTGATCCCGGATCGGAGAGATTTCCGTAAACAGTTCCTTCAGGCCGTGCTTCAAGAAATTCTCATACGACTTTATCTGAACATCATTCAAATGCGGCTGATCGACCCCCGGCTTAAACTGACCAAAATTCTTTACTTCCGAAACTTTGAGAGACATAAGTTTTTGTAGTAGAAAAAAGTAGTCCCCGCCCGTGGAAAGGCAGGTAAATAAAGACCTTTAGGTTATTTAATTAATTACTGACCCATATATGGAAGCCCTCCCCCCTGAAAAAGAAAAAGCAAACCCCCTGTAGGCTTTTTCTTATGTGTTCAAAGATTCTAATTGAAACCGAGAAACAAGTCAAGGGTGTGGATAGGCGCGCGCCTATCTCAGGTACCGTGCAATATTCCGACTTTGCTCCTCAAGGGTTCGAGCAAAAATTGTTTTCTTTGTTTTTGAATCACTAATATAAAACCAATAAGGAGAAGACTGCGGTGCGAGCGCGGCTTGAATGGCCCATAAACTAGGACTTCCGATTGGTCCCGGGGGCAAACCCCTATTTTTATACGTATTATACGCTGACTTTATTTCTTTGTCGGACGAAAGAACCTCATTGCACGGCTCAAAAGTAAGCCCTTTATTAGCAGTGGCTTCGAGCTTGGCGTAACACAACGTAGCATCTATCTGGAGTGGCATACCTTCCTTGAGTCTTTTTTCGAGAATGCCGGCCACGACTCTTCCATCTGAGGGATTGGGAACTTCTTTTTCAATAAGCGAGGCTAAAATCAGAATTCGTCTTGCCTCTCTTGGGTCACCAGGCAGAATATCTTTTGTTTGAGTTTCAAAATTTTCTTTGAACTTAGCGAGTACTTCCGAAGAAGACGCCTCAGTGAAAAATCGGTACGTATCAGGAAAGAGGTATCCCTCTAGTGAGACATGAAGCGGGAGAAGCGTTTTTTGTCCTAAAACTCCAGAGGAAGATAAGATGTGATCGATTTCATAGAGCGACGCTCCTTCGGGAATGATAACAACTACTTCTTTTTTCGACCCTCCTTCTAATGTATCAAGTATCTCTATGCTTGATAATTTTGGACTCAGTTCATATCGCCCAGGCTTCAGAGATCGAACCTGTCCCCGAAGAATAGCGAGTCCACCGGTCGAAACCGAAGATCGGATGAGACCAGCCGAATGAAGTCCTGAAATAATCTGCCAGAAACTATCTCCGGAACGAACTTCAAATGAAGTCTGGCTGAGAATACCCGGATCAACCGGCCGGAGCGTCAGCAAAAAAAGTGAACCGAGAATGAAAAAACCAAAAACGAGTGCTTTTTTATGATGAGCGAAGAGATATGCCATGGATAATTCCAATAAGTAAAAGCGAGGTGACTAAGCTCGATCCGCCATAACTGAGAAGTGGAAATGGCACGCCAATAACTGGAGAGATACCCAAG
>JBBUHS010000051.1:0-10912 GCA_038055675.1 Patescibacteria group bacterium
CGAATAAGGGAAACATAAGGATTGGGCGGAAAATCATCAACCACCAGTACTCAAAGAGTTTCTCGTTTGAAAAGAAATTCAAAGAATATCTCAAAAAACACCTTTCCGGAGATATAAATTTCTTCAGCCTTCTCCGCCCACTCTCCGAACTCCAAATTGCCAAAATCTTTACTCAGGCTCCGGAGTACTTTGGAATCTTCAGAAGCTGTAACGTTAACCTCAAAGAAAACTCTTGGTGTAGAAAATGTCCGAAGTGCTTTACCATTTATCTTCTCCTCGCCTCCTTCCTCAAAGAAAAAGATCTAATTAAAATTTTTGGAGAAAATCTTCTCGATGATTCTTCTTTATGGCCCTACATTCCCGCTTTCCTCGGAAAGTCTGGCGCCCGACCGTTTGATTGCATCTCGTCCATAGAAGAAACAAAGGTGGCTCTCGATATGGTAATTAAAAAATACGAAACGGAGAGGAAGAAGGTTCCATCGCTTCTCCACCGATACCAAAAAGAATTTCATCCCAAAAGAGATATCGGTGAGGGATTTTTAAGCTCCTGGGATAAAAATAATTTCGTCCCACAATCATTTCAAAAGACCTTAAAAGAAAAGTTGAAGTAGCTTGAATTGTTGTCCCGAGACGAGTACAATCGTCCTTATATGGCTTCTCCTATTAACCAAAAAGTCCTAAAACATCTGGCCAATCTGGCTCGGATTGAGCTCTCAGAACGGGAAGAAAAGAAACTGCTCGAAGATCTTCGCTCTATTTTTTCTTACTTCGAAAAATTGCAGGAGCTTGATACAAAAAACGTCCCTGCTATGAATGGTGGTACAGCTCTCCAAAACATCTTCCGCAATGATGCTGACAGCATCGATACCCAGAAACAGCACGGTCGGGAAAGCTTTCCGGAGGAATCAAGCGCCCTCCTTAAAGTCCCCTCTGTTTTTCACCATGACGAATCCTAACAATCTTACGTTAGAAAAATTTCACGACGGCTTAGTCAAAAAAGAATTTTCTGCGCTTGAGGTAACGCAGGAACTCTTTGCGAAAATTAAAGAGACCGATAAGAAGATTGGCGCCTATCTCAGTCTGAGTGAAGAAACGGCTATCCGTCAGGCCGAACAGGTTGATTTGAAAATTGCGAAAAATGAAACCATCTCTCCATTAGCTGGAGCACCACTCGCTATTAAAGATAATATTCTCATTGAAGGCCTCCCCTGCACTTCCGCCTCAAAGATTCTTGAACACTATGTAGCTAGCTATGATGCCGCAGTAATTAAAAAATTAAAAAGTGAGGATGCTGTTTTTTTGGGAAAAACAAATATGGACGAGTTTGCTATGGGCGCCTCCACCGAAAACTCTGCACTTCTTTTAACTCGCAATCCTCATGACCCCGAACGAGTGCCGGGCGGATCATCCGGCGGTTCGGCGGCGGCAGTAGCGACCCACATGGCGCTTGCCGCTCTCGGTTCTGATACCGGCGGATCAATTCGCGAACCAGCAGCTTTCTGTGGTGTCGTCGGACTGAAACCAACATATGGCAGTGTCTCCCGTCATGGTCTTACAGCAATGGCCTCGAGCCTTGATCAGATTGGACCAATTACAAAAACAGTTCATGACGCGGCTATTCTTTTTTCTGCTATTCAGGGAGAGGACGGCTACGACGCAACGAGTGCTCCTGTCACTTATAAAAAATCAGAACTGCTTCAGCCCAAATATGAAACGGTCACTAACCTCAAGATTGGTATCCCCAAAGAATATTTTAAAGACGGTGGCATTGATGATGTTGTCCGGAATACCTTAGAAAAAACAATTTTTGCTTTTAAATCAATGAAGGTGGAGTTCAAAGAAATTTCTCTTCCTCACAGCGAGTATGCTCCCGCCTGTTACTACATCATCGTCCCTGCTGAAGTCAGTTCGAACACTGCCCGCTTTGATGGCATCCGCTATGCCCGACTCAAACAAGGACTCAAAGAATCCGAATCACTCACCGACCTTTATCGAAAACAACGCGGCCTTGGATTTGGCCCAGAGGTGAAGCGACGCATCATCCTTGGAACCTTCGTACTCTCTTCCGGCTACTACGATGCTTATTATGCTAAGGCCCAAAAAGTCCGGACACTCATCAAGCAGGATTTTGATAATGCCTTTAAAGAAGTTGATGTTATTTTTGCGCCAACGTATCCTTCACTGCCATTCAAGATTGGAGAAAAAGTTTCTGATCCGCTCGCGATGTACTTAGCTGACATCTTTACCATTCCCGTAAACCTCGCTGGCCTCCCCGCAATTTCAATCCCCACCGAACCACCAGGGACTATCTACGACTCGACTAAGCTACCCGTTGGTTTTCAGCTTATTGGAAAACCGTTTCGTGAAGCCGACATCCTCGGCCTCGGCCAGTACTACGAAAAATTAGGCGCTTCATAAGCACCTCTTCCTCGAGGAGATTCTATTTTGAGATAACTCTCGGAACGCGGCGGCGTGAGAGGGTAAAGTGCTTTTTAAGCATAAAAAGACGCTTGGTATCTCAAAATAGAATCGACGAAAAGTTATCCACACCCACCTCTCTTGCCCCATCCTGTGGGAGCGTTAAGATTAAATCAGCACCGATAGAATATCTTCTTAATACCCCCGACTCGGAAGCTGAGTTTTACTGATTTTCTGATCACCCCCCTGCTGGCGGATGCCAGCAACCCTATTTTATCCCTGATTCGCTTAGCGACTCGGGAATGATTCAATTTTAGGGGTCTTATTTTTCAATTATCCCGGAATCACTTCGATTCTTTTGTTAACTCTATCTATTATTAATCCATATCTACTCCAAATCTATAAAATAAAAAGCCGCGCTAGTTGATCACTAGGCGGCAGTGTCCAGAGGAAGTCCCTCACTGATTCTCAGAAGATCGAGAACCATCTAGGCAAACTTCCTGACGGTGAACTGATCTGTGCGCAGACTCTCTTTTGGATATTTCTCGTAGAAAAATCTTCTTGTCTCGTCATCACCGAAACGAAAACCGTGACTGGATACTCCCCAAGCGAATCCGAAGTCGGCGAGACTCGGGTACTCTCGCTCCAGAGGTTTGCCGATGGAGAAAGTAATGCCATCAACGTCAACGTGGAAACAGTTCCTGCACGGGGTGTCCTGAGAAACAGGCGGAAATCCGAGACCCTTGATCACAAGAGAAAGGATCTGCTCTACGGTTGGCAACATACCCCAAGCTCCTTTCTGGTTCATTATCGCTAGGAGTGAGGCTGCCTTTGCTTGTTCTACTATGTCAAAAATAAAGTTGACCTCGTTGGTATGTTGATGATACAAGAAAAGAAGTGGGGTGGAGATGAAATCGAAAACCATATGCGCAGCATGCCGAGCCAAAAAGCAGGTGGTCGCATTTTTTCTCGAAAAGGTTTGTGTCGATTGCGGACGAGAGCTGAAGCTGATCGTTCGTGGCGAAGATACCGATTCTCGCGAAGCACTGCTCCTATATATCAATTTACAGGGAGTATTCATCAGCAAAGGAGCAGAACCGATTCCTCAAGATCTCTTCGACAGCCTCTCAATCGAACAGGCCAACGAGCTGGCTCACTGGCTTACAAGGATCAGTCGCTGGAACCTTTCCTAATCTCCATCATCCTGATGGAGATTTTTATTAAAAAATTCCGCACGAGACGGATATTTTAAAGTGCACGACTAATCAAGTTTTACCTCAATTATCTTACTTGCCCGATCTTTGCTTTATCAGTCAAAGACTTTTCGTAAGCTAATCGCAAGTTATTATTCTCATTAAGACGGAAGGCCAGGATAACTTCTGACTTGTCTCTCTTTTTAAATATCATCGTGGAGTTTCCAGTTAGGCTGGCTTTTTTACTCACATATTTCACAATATCGTCTTCCTTATCTTTTACAATACGCTTTGCCTCTTCACTTAACTTCTGATTAAGCTCGGTTATGGAAATGGGAATTTTTATAATTTGCTTTTGGGATGCCATATAATTTTTGTTGACAGGAGCACCTATTCCAAGAAACAGCTTGTATCTTAACCATAACACCCTATCCGACGAATAGCACGTTTTCGGTCCTGGACGAATTCCTAGCTGTCCTCTCGAAAATACAGTTCATAATTTTTATTCTTATTAAATAGAATAAAAAAACCACCTTATTGGGGGTGGTTTATCCGCGAATGAATTTGCTGATTTTCCTTAATTATCGGGGGACGCTATCCCAATCAGAGTACAGCTCGATAACCTCGTACTCAACTAGTCCTTTGGGCAAGGTTCCATTTTTTGTTTCTCCAGGAATCATACCCATCAGAGCTTGCGCCATAGGAGAGTTATATCCGGCCCTATTTTTTTCAACATCCGTCTCGCCAAAACCGACAATCTCCCATACTTCATCTGTCTGTTCTCCGGTTTTTTCATAAGTACGAGAGAAACGCACAATTGATCCAATACGAACCTTGTCGATACTTCGAGGCTCTGCTACAAAAATGCGCGCCTCGCCAATCATTCTTTGAAGGTCCGCTATCTTTTTTGCCAACCCTTCTTCATCTTGTTGAAGCTTGTTGAAATACGGATTGTCGTGCCAAGTATCACCTGAATCCGTATATGCAACTGTCTTGTCTCGACGAAGATCTCTCAGGGCCGTTTCATGGCGCACCAATTCATCTTGGAGTTTTTTGAGTCCTTCTGGACTTACATAAACTGTCATTCAGGTCTCCTCAAATCTCCAAAATATGCCGTAAAGAAACAACCTTCATCTCCACTATTTCTCGAATCATTGCTGGCGATGACAATCGCAGGCCCTGAGAACCAATACTTTTCTCACTTAATAGATCGTTGGTTACCCAACCTACGTTCTCGTGGGTAATCACGAGTGTGGCTGCCGTCATCTGATCCTCAACATCCACTCGATGAAGTGTCTGGTTCCCGACGCAGTATAGCTGTCCCGACTTGAATGATTCCTGATGAACCTCTATAACAGAAGATTTCCCAAGCTCCTCCAAGTCGTAGTGATCCTTACTGCCACGAGCATAATACCGATAATGGAACAACTCCTCTCCTTTTTCAGCGAGGCCAGCAAAACGATAAGTCAGATGATCCATCCGACCAAGAAGGACAATGGAAGAAAAGTCCCACCGGTGATTGTGAACGTTCTGACGGACACGGCGAACGTCGGAGGGAAGAACAGGATGCCAAATGTGAAGTCGCATCTTCATCCGAGTTTCACTATCGTCAAAAATCACAATCTTATCGAATCCATTGTCGTGGGTGTAGGAATTGCCTTGAAAATCTACGCCGCTTCTTGTTTCCTCAAGAAACTCATCGAACATAGCCACCAAATTCTGTGGCTTAGAAATGGTTCGTAGTTCGGTAGAAACGGCCTCAACCTTCTCTCTGCCTTCTAAGAGCGCGAGGCGAAGAAATCGAGAATGCCAATCATGGCTTCTTAGCGTCATGTACTCGCTCCTCCTCCCAGGTACCCGAGAATCGTTTCCACAATATCCTCAACCTGAGTATGCGTCGTGTCAATCACCGGATGCCCCTGCATTCTGAAGAGTTGATCGATTTTTCTTTGTAACAAGAGGTTCTTCTCCATAGCAGAGACACTTAACCTGCCTGCCAATCTTCTCATACGAACATCCTCATTGGCAGTCAAAACAAAAACGTAATCAGGCATAACAAGACCAGTCGTCTCAAAAAGCCCCTGAATGCGTTCATCCATAGCCGCATGACAAACAATCGTAGAGTAAATGTAGCGATCGCAAACCACAGAACCATTTTGCAACAAACCACGAATAATGTTCGAGTCGTACTGCACTGCGGCACGATAGAAGAAATACCGCGTAATCGGATCAACAACCTCATCAACAATTCTGCGAGCCTCAGCATATGGACCACCAGGGCTCTTGTAATAATAGGCTCCCAGATGTGGAGCAAGAGCCTGAGAAACGCTCGTCTTTCCGGTGGCATCTAGACCTTCTATACAAACAAAGAGAGGCATCCACAAGCTCCTTTCATTTAGTATTTTCAAAGGACCACTCAGGAAAAAAAGTTAACCTGAGACTCATGTATCTACATAAGCGAAGTAATTCAACCACTTTTCGAAAAAATGGTCAATTAAAAATGGATTTTACAAGAATGGATTTTCTATTTCAAAAGTAAAATTTTTTAGAATGGCTTTATCTAATTCATCGATACTTTTACCATACTTCCCTTTATAAACAGCGTTGACTGTATCAAAAATAGCTTTTTGATAATCTAAGCCAAGTTTCGCCGAAAAATCTCTTACAGCTTCATCAGAAGGCCCTTCTACTTCTACATATGTTTCAAGAAATGGCCAAGTATCAATCGCAATTTCGACATCGCCCAGCTTCCATAACTCTCTCTTCGATTCTTGGTAAGACTTCTTCTCGCAACCAATTGACTCAAGAAGAACAACGGTGCTATTAAAATCCCCTACTACAATCAAAATCTCCTTCTGGCCAGTAATCGTTTTGCCATCTACAGACTTCAGGGTAAGCGTGATCTTGTCGCCTTCATCTCGAACGCGGAGCCATGTGTTTTTATCCCGCTTTTCTTGGGGAAGCTCGAATGTAACTCGGCGTTGCATGTACTCCGGCCGCTCAAGAGTAGCTTCAATTTGCTTGAGTTTTTCCACCAAAGCCGTCCTGTCAATATCCAAAAACGTTGCTTCGTGTTCTATTTTCATAAGCTTGATTATAACCCGAACTAGTTTTTCATAGTAGTAAAGTTCGAGTCCGATCGGGGTTCAAGAAATGAGACTCGATAAGACTAGTATCTGTACGGAAAACTTTCAATAAAACCGTTGCGCGGCCGGCTCGCCTCGCTGAAGCTACGGCGAAGCGGGCCGGACCCTTCGACGATGCCCTTCGGCAGTGAGCTCAGGGCCGAACTGCGATCTCATTATGGGGCGGGGTGGACGGGACTCGAACCCGCGACCTTCCGCGTGACAGGCGGACGCTCTAACCAACTGAGCTACCACCCCATATAATGCGAAACGAGATAAAAAAACTTATTCTCTATATCCGCATATTCAACACGCGAAACGCCTGTTGAAAAACTTCGAATTTCCTTTTTAAAAGAAGTTCGGTAGGAGCATTATCATACATTAGGTGAGACAATGCAAGACTGTCGCGGTGTGAAAAAACGAGCTCGAATCCCCGTTCCTTCGTTTTTAGCTGACCACCGGAAATATAAAAAGAAAGTGCCTCGTGCAAGTCTTCTAAAAATAATCTACTGCCCGAAGTGAAACTACAAGAAAATACCCAACGATACTCGTTCCTATCTTTCGCAAAATACTTTTCTAAATAAACTCCCCCATCACCATCAAAATAACCCCTTACAAAATGACTGAGATATTCACGAGGAATCTGAGGGAGGCGGATGGTCAAGCTTTTATTTTGCGTTAGTCCAAGAGATTCTAATTTTTCAAACCAATATGTGCTCCCAATCTGAAGCACATATAATGTTTTCTTTCTGAATTTACTCGGAGGTTTTTCTCCTATCTTGTGATTGGATTTCAGAATCGCGTGAATTCCTTGTATTAATTCTTTATCGGTAGATACAAAACACACATACGAAGATCCTCGTGAGTTTTTCTGAAGATAGCCATCGGCATAAAAGAAACCGAGAACATAGGCCATCTCAGACGACCAGGAATCAAAAAAACTTTTAGAATATGACATGAATTTTCTATGTTCTAATCATCTTCAAAAATTCTCTCTCGGAAAGAATCTTCACTCCCAACTTCTGAGCTTTTTGATACTTTGAACCTGGGTCAGCTCCCACAACAACATACGAAGTTTTACTACTCACCGACTCAGAAACCTCTCCCCCTAAAGATCGAATTTTTTCTTTAGCCTCTTCCCGAGGGAGCTTTTCTAAACTACCTGTTAAAACAAATGATTTTCCTTCAAGTAACTTACTCCCCGTGTTCGGTTTTGTTTGGTGAATTTTCACACCGAACTTCTCGAAAGATTTGAGAAGAGAAAAATTGCGACTTTCATGAAACCACTCATAGATGCTCTCTGCTACCTTAGGGCCAATATCAGAAATCTCCTGAAGCTTCTCAACGGAAAGACTCTTATAAAAATATCCGACCTCGGAAACTCCTAATAACCCTGACTTTCCACGAGGCATCTGAGAAGCGAGAAGTCGAGCCGTCTCTTCACCAACATGCAAAATTCCAAGACTATATAAAAACCTGTGGAGGTCGATCTTTTTTCTCTCTTCAATCTCTCGGATAATGTTTTCTGCGGACTTCTCGCCAAACCGCTCTAGAACTTCAATATCTCCTTTCTTAAGAGAAAATATGTCCGAAGCATCGACAATCAACCCCTCATCCAAAAAGCGATCGATAATCTTTGGTCCTAGGCCCTCAATATTAAAACCGTGACGAGAAACAAAATGATAAAGAGTTTCCTGATGTCGAGCGCTGCAACTCTTATTAGAGCACTGGTAGGCCACGCCATCCCGAATCACCGGAGAATTATCAACAGGACAGCGAGCCGGCATCCGGAAAACTTTTTCTTTCCCAGTGCGCAGCTCTTTGATGACCTTGTTTATCTGAGGAATGACGTCTCCTGCGCGACTGACAATAACCGTGTCCCCTATTTTTAGACCAAGCCGCTCAATTTCATCGGCATTATGAAGCGTGGCATGGGTAATCGTTACTCCTCCGACCGTGACAGACCGCATCACCGCAACGGGCGTGAGCGTTCCCGTCCGACCAACCTGGATCTTTATCTCCTCTACCACAGTCGTTGCTTCCCGAGGAGCAAATTTATAGGCAATCGCTCCGCGTGGCGCTTTTCCAATAATCCCTCCTTCGGCATAAATTCGATTATCGTTCACGGAAATCACAATGCCGTCGATATCGTATGGCAACTTTTCTCGTTTCTTTTCCACTTCTTCGTGAAAATGAAAAATGTCTTTGAGAGAGTGGACAACCCGGCCGCTGGGATTCGGAGCTATCCCCCACGACCGAAGTGTTTCGTACTCATCAAAATGGGTTTTATACGAACGAAGATGTCCCTCTCCTTCTCCTGAAATACCGTAGGCGTAAAAGAATAGTTTGCGACTGGCGGTAATCTTGGGATCAAGCTGGCGAAGAGATCCTGCTGCCAAGTTTCTGGGATTGGCGTATGGTTTTTCTCCCTTCTTCTCAAGTTCTTTATTAATCCTTTGAAAATCTTTTCTCATCAAAAAAACTTCGCCACGAATACGAACTTCTTTGGGGTAATAACCCTGAAGGCGAAGGGGTATGGCTTCGATTGTCTTAAGATTTTGGGTAATATCTTCCCCCGTTAAGCCATCACCACGGGTGCTTCCTTCCACAAATATCCCATCTCGATAGAGAAGCTCAACAGCTAAGCCGTCCATTTTGAGATCACAATAAAAAGAGGGTGAAACCTCTTTTCCAAGATAATTAGTAAAACGCTCCCACCAAGCCAGAACATCCTCTTCTCTAAAAGCATCGTTCAAAGAACTCATCCGAATGAGGTGGATAACTTTCTTAAATTTTTTGAGGGGCTCTCCACCAACCCGCTGGGTTGGTGAGTCGGGAGTAATAAGATCAGGGAAGGCGGTCTCTAAATCAAAAAGCTCCTTTTTTAAGGAGTCATTAACCTCGTCCGAAACAAGAGACTTATCAAGAACATGGTAACTGTGACGGTACCGATTAATCTCTTTTCTGAGCTTTATAACACGTTCTTTTGCTTCTTTTCTGGTCGGCATTGTACCTCTAGCTTACGCCAGGAAGAGACTCGGAACAAGCCTTTTTCTTACTGCTCCAAGGCACGATTGGCCCTTCCAGACTGACCATACGAACGAGTAACTCTTATTGGGGGGAGTCCATCACTCTTCATACACTTCGTCTGGACAGTCCCATCAAAATCGCTATAACAGACAATCTTATCGATTTTTGCTCTATTTGGCAGGGGCTCAGAAAAATCCAAAGGAGCATCCTCGAAACGAAGGGTATAGCGAGCCAGCTCAAGACCAGCATCAGCGGCAAAAATGGCCTTATTCGAATCTCGGAGGTCGGTAGCTTGGCGAATCTGATGAAGCATCAAAAGCCCAGCAATAGTAGTGGCGCCCAAAAGAGTACCGCCAAGAGCAATGACTGTTATAAGCATCGCTTGGCCTGAGTGTAACCGAAGGGCTTGGCCTGATCGATTTTCTTTCCGATTACTCATCCGGGGCAATTTCTCGAATAATACCCTTCTTGACCACAATATTCGGCAACTCATTACTACCAATATTGGTCACTTCGGAGGAATCCTGAGCCGTAGCGAAAACTCCATTCTGATAAACAGTCACGAATGGATGATAGGTATCGGGAACATCGTAGTCACACGTAAATGAAGCTGTTTTACTAAACGAACGAGTTGTAGTTGCCTGAGTATTCGGACCATCTGGATCGGTATCACAATCAAAATTATAAGTAATCTCTTGAGAGCCGGGACTAGTAACGGTAGCAGTAAGAACAACTTTGAGCGGAGCGTTGCCGGTTATTGGATTAGCAGTCATCTTAACCTCAACAGTTGGTAAATCTGTTCGTGGCGGAATGCCATAGAGAGGATCTTTGTTTTTGGCTCTTACCCAACCAATAGAATCCGCACCCCAGCTCCAACCAGTCAGGAAGCCATATACTCCATCGCTTGTAGCAATAAACCCAGGATAGGGTTCTCCGTTTGAAGCAGTGCCCTCTGAAAACCTCACCCAACCATCCCAACCACCACTATTTGAGGCTGGCCCCGAAGACTCACATTGATCCCTTATTCCATCACCATTAGTATCAATCAAACCGCAAGCAGCAAGGAATCTTCCCCAACCTTCCATTTTTTTCGTTCCAATAGCAACTGGATCAATATAGGCAATATAATTCTGATTACTATTATTA
>JBBUHS010000052.1:0-4423 GCA_038055675.1 Patescibacteria group bacterium
CTAACTGCTCGGGAGTCTTTACGCCAAAACTCTCGAGTGGATTTACGTTCATCGAAGAAATGGGATGACCTTTCTTAATAGCCATATGAACTAAGTCGGTTAAATAATATTCGCCCTGCGCATTTTTGTTTTCCAGTTTTTTCAGGTGATCCCATAACCACGAAGCTTCGAAAGAAAAGAAACAAGGGTTCACTTCCTTAATGAGTCGTTCCTCCGGAGTGGCATCTTTCATTTCTACGCTTGATTCAATATCTTCCGAAGAATCTCTTTTGATGCGGCCAAAATCCCGAAAGAGCGATCGCCAACCTTCGAAATCTTGAACGGTCGTAGTAATCATAGCCAGAGGACCTCCGTGTGTTTCGTGAAGATCGTCTAGTTTTTTTATTGTTTCTTTGGTGAGAAAAGGATGGTCGCCGTAAAAAACAATAACGCGATCTGCTCGGTTTTCTAAAAGCGATTCGGCTGATTTAACAGCGTGTCCTGTTCCTAGTTGTTCGGTCTGAAGAACGTAGTCGTACTGGTCACCAAGGGATTCTTTAAGAAGTGGTCCGGTTGTTTCGCTCACAATAAGAACCGGACGAGTATCGACACCCGAATCTTTAATTGAGTCCAGGAGGCGTTTAACAAGGGGCTGTCCGTCGAAAGGGATAAGCACCTTAGGAACTTCTGATTTCATGCGCTTACCTTTGCCGGCAGCGAGGACGATAACGCGAGTTTTCATATTTTTTAAAATAGAAACAGTAGATTTTCTTTCTATAGTATATTTATCACTATTAGTCAATAGTGAGGGCAAAATCATCTTGTTGGGATCTTTGAGTTATATTTTTTCTGGTGCCGAGAGAGGGAATTGAACTCTCATGATCTTGCGATCGCAGGATTTTGAGTCCTGTGCGTCTGCCAGTTCCGCCATCTCGGCATTATCTAATAAGGTCTATTAAATCAGTTTTCGTTGCTCAAATCAAGAAATAGGAATAGAATTTAGTCACACCATAAAACAAGAAGCTCATTTACTAACTTCTAAGTCCTAACTCCTAAATTCTAGCTTCTAGCTACTATAATATTCTTAAAATGGCTCGAGTTATCCTTCGACAATCTCAGGATTTCCAATTATAAAATGGCTAGGGTCATCGCTATTTGTAATGCTAAGGGTGGAGTTGGTAAAACCACAACCGCTGTTAATGTGTCGGCCTATCTGGCGCATCACGGCAAGCGGGTTTTATTAGTTGACTTTGATCCGCAGGCTAACGCTAGTTCGGCTTTCGGTGTAAAGCCGGTCCAGGTTCAGAAAAGTATTTACCATGGAGTTTTGAATCAGGTAGAACCTCAAGACCTGATTCATCAGTCTGCCGTGAACCAGCTTCATCTTATCCCTTCAGCGCCGCACTTGGCCGGACTGATGGTTGAGTTGGTCAATCTTCCGGAGCGCGAGTACTTCTTAAGAAAGTTCGTTCATCGGTTACGCCACGCTTACGACTATATTTTGATTGACTTGCCGCCGAGTACGAGTCTTCTGACTATCAATGGTCTTCTGGCGGCGAACGAGGTGGTGATTCCGGTTCAGGCGCAGTATTATAGTCTGGAAGGGTTGGGTCAGCTCCTCGAAATGATTGATCTCATTCAGAATAATATGGGCCATACTATTACGATTGCTGGCGCAGTCATAACTATGTTTGATGAAAACGATACTTTGAGTCGGGATGTGGAAAAGGAGATGCGTGAACATTTTGGCCACCCCCTATTTCAGACAAAAATTCCGCGAAGCGTGCCCCTCGCCGAAGCTCCCAGTTTCTCCCAGCCAATTCTTTTGTATCGACCCGATTCATTTGGAGCCGTGGCTTATGAAAAACTGGCCCGAGAGATCATCGACCAGGAGATCAGACTCGTGCCTCCGGCAAATGAGTTTGTCAGCGAAAACTTTGGCAATTTTAATATTATCTAATTATGTCCAGTAGTGAAAATTCAATAGAATATATAATGCCTTCATGTCGATTTTACATTACCTGGAACCTCTTACTTAAAAAGTCGTTTGTTTTTTGTTTTACTAATTGAATTTCTACTACTGGATATGCTTGGACAAGGCTTAGAATCATTGATTCCACCGCAAAAACCCCAAGGGATAGTTTCACTGTCTCCGAGCGACAAATTGTCAGCTCCTACTACTCCTTCAGTTTCTTTTACTGAGCCAGCTCGGGAAGAAAGTATTGCTCCACTTCAGCCAGTCATTCCCCAAATACAACACGAAGCGTCTAAGATAGAACCGACCCCTCCAAAAAATCTGGTTCATGATCCTGTCTTTTTACCAAAAGAGGAGGAGGAAAAAATGCTACCCGATCCTGAACCCCCCGCCATCATTCATCAGGAAACTTCGAAGCCATCTTTCTCACCACTCCCGCCGCTTCATCCAATTTCAACTATTACCACAACCATCCGTCCGGAAGTGAAAAAGGCAGCGATTGGTGAGGCAGTCTTTTTAGTTGAAGTTGAAAAGATAAAACCAAACCCACACCAGCCACGTCGACATTTTGACGAGGCGGCCTTACGTGATCTCGCCAACTCTATTCGTGAACACGGGATATTACAGCCACTCGTAGTCACAAAAATTGAAACCGAGGTTCCGGGAGGTACGGCAGTTGAGTACCAGTTGATTGCTGGTGAGCGTCGCTTGATGGCTTCAAAAATTGCTGGTCTGGAGCGAGTGCCAGTCATTGTGCACGCCTTGGATCAGGGAAGGAGTCAGTCTCTGGAACTCGCCATCATCGAAAATCTTCAGCGCGAAGATTTGAATCCAATCGAGATGGCTCGAGCTTTCTCTCGGCTTCAGGATGAGTTTCGGATGACTCAGCGAGAAATTGCCACTCGTCTCGGGAAGAGCCGTGAGACGGTAGCAAACACGCTTCGACTTTTGGATCTGCCATTTGACGTACAGGAAGCGATTGGAAACGGCAAAATTAGCGAGAGTCACGGTAGACTTCTGCTTTCTATGAAGGATCCAGCCGTGCAAGACAAACTTTTTAAAGATCTCTTGAGCAAGAGTTTAACAACGAGAGAGCTTCGGGCTCGGGTGGCGATTGGTGATGGGAGTCATCATCGAGAAAAGAAGGTGGTGCCAGAACTGAAAGCTTTCCAGGAACGCCTCACTGCTTTTTTGGGAGCGCCCGTTTCTATTAACCAGACAGGAGAGTCCGGACGCATCACTATTAACTTTTATTCCCACGAGGAATTAGAAAGTATTCTCAATCATCTTTCAAAGAATCTTCACGAAGACGAGCACGGTGTTTGATCCTTTTAGATAGAAACCGAGCTAATCTCGCGTACTCCTTTTATTTTCTTGAGTTTTAGAATTAACTTACCCACCTTCTCTTTGTCGGTTGTTTGGCACTGTAGTTTTAGAACAGGAAAGTGATTACCGGTCTGGTGAACTGTTTGGAGGTGGCGGATATTGATGTGAGAACGGGTTATGGTGTCCGTCACTTCTTTTAAGAGTCCAAATCGATCCTGCACAGTTAGCTTTAGTTCGGTGTTTGTTGGGATACGTCGGCCCGTCAAAGTATTCTTTTTCTGGCTGATAGTGGTTCTAATTTTATCTCGTGCGCCATCAGTTTTTACAAATTTCAGCCAGTCTTCAGATGGGAGTTTATTTTTTTGCATCATAATTTCAACAATATCTCCGGAACGAAGCTCGTGATCAAGTGGAACGAAAGAGGCATTTACTTTTGCGCCAACACAAGTATTCCCAATGGCAGTATGGATGTGGTAGGCAAAATCAACCGGTGTTGAACCAACAGGAAGATCGAGGACTTCTCCTTTGGGCGTAATAACGAAGATTCTGTCTTTAAAGAAATCAACCTTCATAGCGTGCAGAAACGCTTCTGGATCAGTCACAGAGCTCTCATATTTCCCCTGCCAGTTTCGAAGCTGATCTACCCAGTGGAGCTCTTTCGACAGTTCTTCATTTTTTGGTTTTTTTACCCCATTTTTTTGTTGTTCGTAGAGCCAGTGGGCGGCGATACCATTTTCGTTATCGCGATGCATTTCCTCGGTTCTTATCTGAAACTCCACAAACTTATTTGATTCAGCAATAACGGTTGTGTGAACACTTCGATAGCCGTTTGGTTTTGGCATAGCAATATAGTCCTTGATACGGCCAGGAAGTGGGGGAAACAGTTCGTGGATTACTCCAAGTGCGGCATAACAGTCACCTACGTTTTTTACGATGATGCGCATCGCAACCAAGTCATAAATTTTATCTACATCCATATCGTGCCGAAGGAGTTTGTGATACAGACTACTATATCGCTTAGCCCGGAAGTCCATTGAGGTCCACTGAATATCGCGTCCCTCAAGAGTCGCTTTTATTTTCGGTTGGAGCTTTTCCAGATATTTTTTCCGCTCCTCATATTTTTCTGGAATATGCTTTAAAAGC
>JBBUHS010000053.1:0-2365 GCA_038055675.1 Patescibacteria group bacterium
TTAACATCGATATAGGACAAAGCCTCGTGCTCTCGAAAAATAAAAGGCACTAAAAGTTTATAATAGAATACAAACCACAAACCTCTTACTACATGAATACCAATAAGAATAAATGTCATAGTTTTTTTATTGTATCATATTTTTCATAGAATCAATACCCTTGACAGAAAACCTAGCTACATATATATTGAGGGTAGCTCATCAGGAAAGGAGGTCTCCATGACGAGACCCACAGTAGTTCTCTTGGGATTGATTCTGACGATTGCCAGCGGCAATCTGATCAGTCCCAAAGGAGCTAACGCCCAAAACACCCCCCCACCCTGCAGCCTCGAAGAGCCGACTACCCTAGTCGGAGAAGCTTCCTGGTACGGTCCCGGATTTCACGGGAGAAAGACTGCCACTGGGAACGTCTATAACCAAAACGACCCCAGCAAAGCAGCCTGTCTCGAAGCTTTCAAACGCACCTGTGTCCAGGTCACCAATCTCCAGAACGGCAGGACTATCACGGTAGAGTGCCGAGACACCGGTCAGTTTTGCGAGAGGTATGGGAGAGTCATCGATCTCTCAAGACAGGGTTCGATCAAGTTACGGGGTGATGACGAAGAACCAGGATCGATACCGAAAGTAAAGATCGAACCTGTCTCATGTAAGTCCAAGGCGTAGCTCCATCACAACCACGAGGCCCCTCACGCACAAGCGGAGGGGCCTTTAAAACTTTCAGAATCATTTTATAAGATCAGGGGCTCTTTCTACTGATCTTATAAAATGATTCTTCACTATCTCTTACTTATTGAAGATTTAAAAATCCGCTTAAAGCGGATTTTTAAATACATTAAGTATCCCTGGCGAAAAGAATTTTCTTCGCAACTAGTAAAGAGAGTGCCTAGTTGCGAGAAAATTCTAGTAGCCCATTCCCATACCGGGCATTCCCCCTGACATACCGCCACCTTCCTTTTCTTTCTCTGGGATGGTAGTGAAGGCCGCTCCAATTGTGAGATAGGTTGCCGCCACCGAAACCGAGGAGACGAGAGCAGTCTTTGTAACTTTCAGAGGATCAATGATACCGGCATCCTTGAGATTCTCAATTTTATTGGTCAAACCATTGAATCCCATCCAGGTTCCCTTGCCACCCTTCTCTTTTAGCACAGCTAAAATCGGTTCCGAAGATTCCCCACTATTTGTGATAATGGCTCTGACTGGCGCCTTTAGGGCCTCAATTAAAATTGATCGAGCAGCCTTAGAAACAGCATCCTTCTTCTCGGCCTCGCTAGACATTTCAATCACGACATTAAAGAGTGCTATTCCACCGCCTGGCACAATGCCTTCTTCCATGGCCGCTCGCGTCGCCGCCACTGCGTCTTCAACTCGCTGCTTCAGTTCCTTCTGGGCAGTTTCTGTTGCCGCACCAACTTTAATAACCGCCACGCCACCAGATAGTTTTCCAAGACGTTCCTGAAGTTTTTCTTTATCGAAATCAGAATCGGTCTTCTGAATCTGAACCTTGAGCTGGGAAACTCGAGCATCAATTTCTTTCTTCTCGCCCCTACCAGCCACAATGGTAGTGGAGTCCTTGGTCGAAACCACTCTTTGGGCATGTCCTAGATCTTCAAGGCCAACGTTTTCCAATTTCTTTCCGAGGTCTTCGGAAATAAAGGTGGCTCCAGTCACAATCGCAATATCCTGCAACATCTCCTTTCTCCGATCACCGAACCCAGGGGCTTTGACCGCCAAAACATTAAAGATGCCTCGAAGCTTGTTCAGTATCAATGTAGTTAAGGCCTCACCATCAACTTCTTCGGCAACAATCACCAACTCCTTCTTGCCACTCTGAACAATCTTTTCAAGCAGAGCTAATATCTCCTGAATTGAAGAAATCTTTTTGTCTGTTACCAATATATATGGGTCTTCCAAAACTGCTTCCATGCGCTCCTGATTGGAAATCATGTACTGAGAAACATACCCACGCTCGAACTGCATACCCTCAACAAGTTCGTAAGAGTTGGCCAATGTATTTGAGTCATCAATAGTAACCACGCCATCCTTGCCAATCTTTTCCATCACCTCGGCAATCAGACCACCGATCTCTTTGTCTTTAGCTGAAAGGGTCGCTACTTCTTTTACTTTCTTATTGTCGTTAATAAGTTCGCGCTGGTTTTCCAGAGATTTAATAATCGCCTCGCTTTCCCTCTTTAGCTCCTCGGCGAGATGAATAACATTAAAACCTTTTTCACGAATCGTTTTTTCTCCTTCATCAATAATAGCCTGAGCTAGTACAACAGAAGTCGTCGTCCCGTCACCAACATTATCGTTCGTCTTATCAGCGGCCAGCTTGATAAACTCAGCTCCGAGATTTACATATTTAACT
>JBBUHS010000054.1:0-3778 GCA_038055675.1 Patescibacteria group bacterium
TGCTTCTATGTGGATTACCTTTCCCACATAAGGGAGAGTATCTGGCACCCAGTGGATTTCGTAACCCCACGGTTTTTCAATTTTTTTAGAGTACGGATCTGTTGAAAAGGTATTTACATCCATGTTTGTTATTGAATATCACCCCGCTGAAGCTTGTGTTTTTTCATCAAGGTTTGAATAAGTTTCCACGCTTCGTCTGCGTCATCAACCAGATTGTAGATTTTCATATCTTCCTTATCGATACCCTGATATTTCTCGTAAACCGTTTTTTCCACCCAGTCCAAAAATCCCTGCCAGTAATCTTTCCCAACTAAGATAATCGGAACTGGCTTAATTTTTTTCGTCTGAACAAGGGTGGCTATCTCAGCAAACTCATCTACGGTACCGAATCCTCCTGGGAAAAAGATATATATTTCAGAAGCGAACGCGAGCATTACTTTCCGAACGAAGAAGTAGTGAAATCCCTGGGATTTTGTAGCATATTTATTAAGCGCTTGTTCGTGAGGGAGCTCAATATTAAAACCAACCGACTGACCGTTCGCTTTAAAAGCGCCCTTGTTAGCGGCTTCCATAATTCCCGGTCCGCCACCAGTAATCACCGCGAACCCGGCTTTCGCAAGCTGGTTCGCAAGCCGTTCAGCCTCTTTATAGTATTTACTCCGAGGATCAAGACGGGCAGACCCGAAGATGCTCACTGCCTGGTCATACTGTTTCAAAAAATCAAAACCCGAAACAAATTCGGTCATAATCTTAAAAATTCGCCACGGGGAGGTTTCGTCAGGGTGGCCTCCGAGCATCTCCTGAACTCGGGCAGGGGGATAGGATAGTTTTCTAATAACCTTCTTTTTACCGGTTTTTTTAGCGTGGGGCATGAGTTTAGTGGTGTTTTTTATACCCTTAATAATATCCCGTTTTTTGGTTTTTTCCTATTTAGCAGGCCTATTTCTTTTTCCTGACTTCATGTCCACCAAACTGATTCCGCATGACCGAAAGAACCTGGCCGGCATAGCTCGGTTTCTTTCTGGACTGAACTCGGAACTGATAAGAACCCTCAATAATTGGTACCGGAACTTTCATCTTTTTGGCAGTTTTTACCGTCCACTCTCCTTCACCAGTTGCCCCAACTGTTCCGGAGATTGATTTAAGGTTTTCTCCATAGAGTTCAAGTCCGTCCTTCAGCCAGCCCACGAGACGGGACTGAACAACGCTGCGGCGGCTATAGAGCTCCGCAATATCTTTCATCTTCAGCTTAAGGGGGGATTTCTTCATCAGGGCGAAGCCTTCGGCGATGGCTTGCATCATGCCATACTCGATTCCATTATGGACCATCTTGACGAAGTGACCGCTCCCCGCTGGTCCGAAGTAGGCATAGGCATGCGGCGCAGCGAGGTCCTGATACAGAGGCTCAAGTTGTTTCGAAAGATTTTTATCTCCGCCGATCATGAGACACGCACCATTTCGAGCTCCTCGTGGGCCGCCCGAAGTGCCAATATCCATAAAGCGAATATGTTTTGATTTTAGTTTTTTAGCCCGACGGATAGTATCCTCATAAAAAGAGTTTCCACCATCAATCACAGTATCGTTTTTTTGGAGAATACCAGTCAGGCCGTTTTTCCCAAACATAACTTCGTCTACGGGGCGTCCGGCTGGGACCATGATCCAGACGAGTCGGGGAGCTGAGATTCGAATCGGCATATCCTTAATGGAAGCAAGAGCAATCGCGCCTTTCCTCACCACCTCACTAACCGCTGTTTCATTGGTGTCATAGGCGTAGACTTTCCAACCCTTTTCTAAAAGACGAAAGACCATATTCTTCCCCATTTTTCCAAGGCCTACATAAACAATTTCTTTTTTCATCGATGTTTTTAAATGTGTTTATTAATTTCTTTTTTGCCGGGTTTGTAGATGATGAGTGGCGTGGCGTTCTTTTTCCAGCCCTGAGTAATAGGATCAATAAAATTCCAACTCGCCTTGATCTCCTCGGTGCTTACGAATAGGGTCTGATTTCCTTCGATGACATCCTGGAGGAGTCTGTCATAGGGATCGATAAATACTCCGTGAGGATAAGCTCTTTTGTAGTCGAAAGCCAAGTCTCTTTCCTCGACCACCATGTCGGTGCCCGGTCTTTTGGCCCAGAGGGATACCGCAATTCTTTCTTCAGGTTGGATGCGGTAGCTCAGAACATTTTGATAGTGGGTGGTATTCCCGATAGCGGGGAAGAGACAGGGAGAAGGGGATTTAAAGGTAATAGTCACTTCGGCCATTGACTGGCCCATCTTTTTCCCACCTTCGAGGTGCATCTTCACCCCCTTCCAGCGAGGGGTATTTATTGAAGCCTCCAAGCGGAAGTATGTTTCAGTGAGAGAGCGGGAGGAAATTGTTCTTTCTTTTTTATATCCTTCGTACTGACCACGTACCGTATAGCGGGCTACATCTTTTACTCCAAAAGGGGTGAGCGACTGAATAACTTCAGTTCTTTTTCGGTGGATTTTTTTAGCATCCATGGTGCCGGGATTATCCATGGTGAAAAGAGCGAGAAGTTGAAGGAGGTGATTTTGTCCTACGTCCCGAAGGGCGCCAGTGGCATCATAAAACTCACCTCGCGAACCAATCCCATCTTTTTCCCAGAGTTTTACGGAAATAGTATCGATATAGTTTTTATTCCAAGCCGGCTCAAACATCGAGTTTGAAAAGCGGAAGGCCAGAATATTCTGAACTGTTTCTTTTCCGAGGTAGTGGTCGATACGATAAATTTGCTCCTCTTTGAATAGTTTTCCTAAAAGAAGATCGAGATTTTCGGCAGTCTTTGCATCTTTCCCAAACGGTTTTTCAACTACCACCCGAGTCCAGCCCTCTTTGGGACTGCAGGGAATGGTGAGCCCAGAACGCTTGAGGTGGTTAAAAATAGTGGTGTAGTGATCTGGGGAGACGGAAAGATAAAAGAGCTTGTTAGCGCAGGTCTTCCATTCTTTGTCCTTGGCTCCCAGGAGGCTGGCAATTGTGTCATAGCCCTCTTTCTCATGAAAGAGTCCAGGGGCATAGGAAATAAGCTTCAGAAATGAGGCCAGATCTTTGTCGCGGAAAGAGGTCTTCAGGCCTTTTAACTTGGCTACTTCTTTTCGAAACTCTTCGGTTGCAAACTTTCGGCGAGCAAAGCCAACAATCTGAAAGAGAGGAGGCAGGAGTTTTTGTTTATGAAGACGGAAAAGGGCAGGTAGTATCTTCTGGCTTGCGAGATCACCAGTCGCTCCGAAAATGACAAAGATGGTCGGGAGATAGTTGGGACGATCGTTCATAGGGCTATTCTATCAGACCTCACTAGATATCCACAACGTTACTCCGTAGGCTTTGTTTCGGCAGTTACTACCGTCTCGCCTTCGCTGATTCCCGAAAGTATCTCTACCTTGCCGTCATGGCTACGGATGCCAATGGTAATGGGAATCCGGGTTATTTTTTCACCCTGTTTTCTGTCTACAAAAACACCATCACTACTTTCTATGAGAGCGTACTGAGGCAGTACCAAAACGTTTGTTTTCTCGAGTGTCTTGATAGAGATGTTGGTTGTGAGGCCGCTCTTCAAACGAGGATCATTCTTATCAAAAGCAATTTTGACTTTGAAGTTGGTCACACCATCAACAATCGTTTCGGCCGGATCGATGTATCCTACTTTTCCAGAAAACGTTTCTCCGGGAAAAGCATCAATGGTCATCGAAACAGAATTACCAACCATGACTTTTCCGATATCTACTTCTGGAATATTCGCTTCTATCTCCAGTTT
>JBBUHS010000055.1:0-2339 GCA_038055675.1 Patescibacteria group bacterium
TCTTCTTTTCTTTATTAAAGACAACCTAACCCTCAACATCATCATGCTCCTTTATCCCATTGAAGCTGTTAAGGTATGGCAAGCGGGATAGAACAGGTTATAATCAGGGACGTATGAAAATCGAAGGTCCTCAATCAAGACAACCTATTCCACCCCAAGCTAAGCGCGTTTTTAAAGGAGTCATCTTTGATGTCTACCAGTGGGAACAGAAACTCTATAATGGAAAAACTGCCATCTTTGAAAAACTAAAGCGGCCTGATACAGCCATTGTCATCCCAGTTCTTCCGGATGGAACTATTGTAATTGCCGATCAGGAGCAACCGGACAAGGCTCCCTTTATTGGCCTTCTCGGTGGCCGAGTGAATGAAGAAGAGCCATTAGAAGCGGCGAAAAGAGAACTCCAAGAAGAGTCTGGATATGAATCTGACGACTGGTCCGTTTTTAGCGCCGTTCAACCCATATCGAAAATAGACTGGACGATTTATACGTTTATAGCGAGAAACTGCAAAAAAACAGGCGATCAGAATCTTGATGGCGGAGAAAAAGTAACGCTTCGAACCGTATCCTTGGACGAGCTTATGGAAATGGTCATCGAAGGCAAACTCCACGACCACGATCTAAAAATGAAATTTCTGAAGGCCCGCCTTGATTCTCAAAAGATGATCAAGATAAAGAAGATAGTTCTCGGCTAAGCGTGCTTGGCTTCGTTTAATGTATTCAGCAAAACTCTCACCCGCTCCACGCTCTTGTCCTCTATTGAAGATATGGCCTGACACGGCTTTTTTAACTTCTCAACTTTTTTAACGATAGGAACAAGCTCTTTTTCTGTTACCAGATCCGATCGGCTAATGAAAATATACTCGGGCTTTAGAAGCAGTGTTGGATTATAGGCCTTCAGTTCCTCACGGATGGTTTTATAGTCCCCTACTGGGTCGGCTGAATCAGCGGAAATGAAATGAAACAGGGTACTCGTCCGTTCAACGTGCCGCAGAAACCGAATTCCTAAGCCCTTTCCTTCGGATGCTCCTTCAATAAGTCCTGGAATATCAGCTAAAATTAAATCCTCATAAACTCCTAAGTTCGGCTCAAGTGTTGTAAAACGATAGTTCGCCACACGAGCCTGGGCCCGAGTCAGCATATTAAGGAGTGTCGACTTCCCAACGTTCGGTAAACCGACAAATCCAATGTCAGCAATCATTTTAAGTTCAAGGCGAAGTGTCTTTTCCTCTCCGGGAGTACCGAACTCGAACTCTTTCGGACTCGTGTTAATTGACGATCGAAAATGGAAATTACCTCGGCCGCCTTTTCCGCCACGAGCCAGGAGAACTCGCTCTCCCACTTTAGTTACCTCCTTCACCTGATTATCCGGAAAGTGAATAACGGTGCCGACCGGCAACTTCAAAACTAATTCTTCCCCCCGACGACCATCAACAAACTGTCCTCGACCATCTTTACCGTCTTCGGCCTTCACTTTTTTGATAAAACGAAACTGGCGTAAAGCCGCCAGGTCAGAAACACCCTCAGCATAGATACTACCGGCATTGCCTCCACTGCCGCCGGCAGGGCCCAGACTCATCAAGTTCTTATTGAAAGCGACGGCTCCTTTTCCCCCGTGTCCGGCCATAGCTTTGATCGTAATGTCATCAATCAACATATAGGACCATTATAGGCATGAATAGACCCATAATGAAAGGAAAACAGAGAATGAATACCTGGCGAGAAAAACCTAGTGATGTGTCGTCACTTCTTCGGAGGATGAGCTGCCTCCGTCGTCTGCAAAATCCATAACTCGAGCAAGCTCTCCGCAAAAGTGAGGTTTATTGATATTTGGCAACTTTGCTTCAGAAAAAGCAGCATCACACTTCTTACAGTAGTAGTTTGTTGTCATACAGAAAATCAGGGTTGTAACTTGAACTTCAAATCTTATGGATTCACTGAACTATAGTTTTAGTATACACTAGGATTAAGAAAACATCCATTCTCAGATCGTGTTTAATCGATTTATTAAGAGCTTTCAGTATGCCATACAGGGTTTTTCCTACCTTTTTAAAGAGGAGGAAAATTTTTACCTACAGACTCTCGGGGCAGCAGTCGCGATTGGCGCTGGCTGGATCCTTGGAATCAGTCGGGATGACTGGATTTTTGTGGGACTCGCCATAACCCTGGTACTCGGCTCGGAGATTTTAAATACAATCCTTGAAGATATCTCGGACGAGATCGAACCGAATCATCATCCGGTTGTGGGTAAAATAAAGGATATGATGGCTGCCTTTGTTCTCCTCAGCTCCCTAACCGCCCTTTTGATCGCCTGTCTAGTTTTTATTCCCCGCATTCTTTAA
>JBBUHS010000056.1:0-8720 GCA_038055675.1 Patescibacteria group bacterium
AGTGTCACCGAAACATCCGCTCGGCCAAGGGCTTTACTAACTCCCCAGATACCAAAACCGAAAACAAGGACACCGAGGATGGCGGCAGCAAATACAAGGCGATTCCGAGGAGGCTTAGTATAGGAATCCTCGACTGACTCATAGGCTTCTTCGCTTTCTTCGGGTTCGGAAGCTATATAAACATCCTCTTCTTTTGCCGCCCGGCGAAAACGAACCGGAATACCAAATGATAGTCTTTTCTTACGTGGCTTTACGTCCGGAACTTTTTCTTCTGTATCTTCATCGTCCTCTTTGGCAGTTTTGTGGGTGGTGTGATGAGGAGTAATGTGGTGAGCTGAAATCTCTTTCTCGTGTTCATGAGGGCGGATATCAGAAAAGGTTTTGTGCTTACTTCCTCCTTCAAAGAGTGGGTGGATCCTTTCAACTTCCTGCTTCTCAGCTAAGGCCAGGATATGCTCATCGATGGACTCGATAATAATAATTTTTCCTAGTTCCTCGGCATGCTTTTTTAAAATATGGAGATGATTCCCCTCTCCCAGCTTCGAACCTCGCGGCACAACAATAGTCACCGCATCATCAGGTGCATCAGAAACTTTTTCCGCGATCAACGTTAACGTATCTTTTTTATCTATAAATAACTTGGACATATCAGGTAGTAGAAATTCGATTTATGACCCTTTAATATTGCCTATAAACATTCTCTGTGAAAACACCCTTGATATTCAGGCTGAAAATTGAATTACAAACAATCGAATTTTCACTACCTGACATATCTTTTAATTATAGTTCATTGAGCCCAACCAGTGAAGTCGCCTCCGCAACCACCGATTAATCTCTGGACTTCCTTGGTCAGAAAAGAAGTCTAAGAGCGGTGCGGTATAAGAAAATCGTTCATAGGTGGCGACTAGCCACTCCCCTTCGGCCACGGAAAAACCCATCTTTTCCATGAGTAGTGGAAGGGAGATCTTTTCAAAAGGAAACTCGCGGGAAGTAAGTGGTATGTCTTCTTGGCTGGTGATAAGAATTTTTCCGGAAGCAGACGCTGCCCTGAGAACGCTGTCCAGTCGTTCTGAAATTTTTTTAAAACGCTTCGCTACTTCTTTTTGAACATCACTTGGCAGGCTTTCCTTTTCGTACATGAGGTATAGATCTCGGGCAATTTCCTCATTTACTCCCCAGGTTTCAATAAAAACCTCCAAAAACTCTTTGGCTGACCAAGCAAGATCTCGTCTTCGATCATCGTTTCCAATATCCGAAGCCGTCGCTTGAAACAAGGCAGAGTGGGGGGACTCTAGGAGTACCAGCGAGAAAGGAGGATCGTAGACTTTCCGAAGGGCCGTCAGTTTTGCCTGTGCTAGGCTAGTAAAAAAGAAATTGGGACGACGGATGAGACTCCGAAGAGATTCGTAGAGTCCCCGATGGATAAACGTAATTTCTACGGCTGCCTGCAACTGTTTCGGGGTAAAGCCAATCGGATTATGCACCCGGTGGCCGTCAATTTTAAAATCAATGATGCGACTATCAGCGAGTACGGTGTCCAGGTCCTCTACCCCTAAGGCCTGACTCGCAATGGTACGGAAACGAATAAACTCCTGGTTCATTCCACGACTCAAGAGATTTTCGAGTTCGGGAAAAGAAAGAGCGGTTTTTTTTCCTTCGTTGCGATTTAATCGCAAGGAAACATTTGCGGTGTAGGCTAAATTCGGAGAAGCGGCGACGATAACATTCCAATGGGGCAGTATCTTCGGCCACCACTTCCGCTGAATACCGAGCGGAAAGTCCGGCCAGAACTTTTCACAGCTAATAATTCTGTCTTTTGTCACCGCAAATAAAAGAGCGCTTACCTTCTCCGGAGCGATCAAAAGAACAAAAAATTTCTCTCGCCTATCGAAAGGATTGAACCAAATCACCGAGTTTCATTGTACCACACGAACTCCTCTCAAAAATGGACTTATTCGAGGATGCCGTCGAGGTTTACGTCGTAGAGAATTTTGTCCGTAACAAGACTGTAGCTAACAATCTCCTCGGGCTTGAACCAGTGAGTAATTTCATTCGTCGCCTCGAGAACACTGCCGGAAGCATGAATTAAGTTGCGGATTGCGCGACCAGCTTGGTCGGCCATCTGATAAGAATCGAGAACGAAGTCGCCACGGATTGTTCCGACGTCCGATGAAAGGGGCTCGGTTCCGCCAACTAATTTTCTCACAATCCCTACCGCGTGAGCACCCTGTAAGACCATAAATACTCCTGGACCGCTCGTGAAATATTTCTGAAGCACTTCAACAACCATCTCACCTACCTTTATGGGATCCTCTGAGGGAGGGGTCAGCTCCTTCTTTTTATATCCTTCAATTGATTTCTCGCCAACTTTTCTAATCCACTCCGGATCAAGAGTATAGTGTTCTTTAACCTTATCGGCACTCGGGACCTGAATTTTAAGACTGACCAATTTTAATCCCGTGCGTTCAAAACGTTTAATAATTTCACCCACCAAGGCACGTTGAACACCATCTGGCTTAATGATGACTAGTGTTTTTTCCTCAGCAAACTGATTTTTGTTTTCAGCCATAATGGTTTGAATGCTAATACATCCGTGTCTTTCTGGCAAATAAAATCGATTTTATTTGTAACAATTTCAAGGCACGATTGAGGAACGGAATAAAATGTACTTAATCGTACATTGTTGAGTACCGGAAATCGCAACACCGAAATTGGCCAAAGAAAAACGATTATGGTTCGAGCCTCTTCACTCCGCGATACAGAAACATCGCCTCACGAACATTATCGAGACCCAGAAGCTTCATAATCATGCGATTCGGTCCCATTCCGAATCCACCATGAGGCGGACAGCCGTACTTAAAAAAATTAAGGTAGAACTGGATTGATTCTATGCTCATCCCCTTTTCTTTGGCTTGAGAAACCAAAACATCATACCGATGCTCGCGCTGAGCACCGGTCGTAATCTCTAATCCGTTCCACAGAAGATCAAAGCTTTTAGTAAGTGTTTCATCATCCTCATGCCTCATATGATAGAAAGGCCTCACGGTTGCCGGATAGTCGGTGATAAACACAAACTCATGTCCCTCCTTTTCCTTCACGTGCTCTGAAATCCTCCGCTCTTCTTCTGGAGAAAGATCTCCCTCTTTTTCGCTCGGCACATTCAGTCCTTTTAAAATCTCCTTAGCTTCTTTCATTGAAATCCTCGGAAACGGTACATCGGGAACTACGACCACGCGATCAAATTCAGCCTCGATAGCCTCGCCGTGTTTTTCTTTGACCGCTCGTAATGCATAGGCAATCGTCTTCTCCTCTTCGGCCATCACGTCCTCGTGAGAATCAATATAAGAGAACTCGGCATCATAGCCCGTAAACTCGGTGGCGTGACGCGAGGTGAATGATGGTTCAGCTCGAAAAACTGGCCCGACTTCAAAAACTTTTTCAAATCCACCGGCCATAGCCATCTGTTTATAAAACTGCGGCGACTGAGCAAGATAAGCCACTCGCTCAAAGTATTTAACTTCAAAAACCTCTGCTCCCGACTCGCTCGGCGCGCCAATCAGTTTTGGCGTATGAATCTCAATATAGTTATTTTTTACCCAGTAGTCGCGAAAGGCTGCTTCAAGTGTGGTCCAGACCTGAAACGTTAAAAGGTTTCGGGATTTTCTAAGATCCAGCCAGCGCCAGTCGAGACGGATAGCTTGGTCTGCCTCCTCCTGATTTCCCTTCTCGAGGATTGGAATGGGTAGTTCTGGGTCGGACAGAGAAAGAATCTCCAGCTCTTTACCAAATATCTCAAAACCACCAGGAGCCTGCGGCTCTTTTTTGACCAAACCCTTAACTGCGATGACCGACTCTATCGTTACCGTCTGGGCTTTTTGCATTGTCTCCAGGTACTCCTTGGTAAAAACAATCTGAATCAGTCCGGTGGCATCCCGAAGAAGAATAAAAACAATCTTTCCCTGATCCCGAATAGTCTGGGCAAAGCCTTTAATCTCAACTTCCTGGCCATCTTTAGCTACAATTTCAGAGATGAGTGTTCTCATTTGTGTTATACTATACTGGAAATTCTTTAAAAAATCCATTTTATGATCGATTTTTCTCAAATTATGGGCCGAGTGGTCATCGCTATGATTCTTGGTGCGATGATGGGGCTGGAGCGAGAACTAGCCGGCAAAGAAGCGGGGGTACGAACCGAGATGTTGGTCTCCGGTGGCTCCGCTCTTTTCACCTTAGCAGCTTTGAGTATTCCTAGTATCCTCGCCACGAATCCTCAAACGCTTGAAACGATGCTGACTAATAATGGTGGATTTCTTATGATTATCGGCAACATCGTGGTTGGCGTTGGTTTCTTGGGAGCTGGCATGATTATTAAAAGCTCCGAGCATGTACACGGACTAACCACAGCCGCGCTCGTCTGGACAACAGCTGCCATCGGAATTCTAACAGCCTTAGGAATGTGGGAAGTTGCCGTGACCGCAACCGTGCTTTTCTCTGGAGTCCTTTATCTCCTTCGACGCCTTAACGTTTCCGAGCGGGTTGACTCAGTCCGCAACTAAAAATCCTTCGATTATCTGAGGATGAATCGCCAGCATCGTTTTGACCAGTACGGTCCGGCATAACTCACGCCAATCCGTCCGGTTTTTTTAATTTTCTTTTTTGGAATAACGACTCCCCTATCCTCAATCCATAAACCGCTTTTCCTGTTAGATTTCTGATTGTTTAGTTCTTTATTTATAAGAAAGTGTTTGGTAATTCGAGCTGGTCCTGAGATCCCTTGAACTCCTCTTATTAAAACCGCGGCTGGATAGTCTTTTTCTCTCGTCACGATATTTAACATCCAGTGGATACCGTAGGTGAAGTAGATATACCAGTACCCTGACTCTCCAAACATCGGAGTATTGCGCGTGGTCTTGCCTCGAGAGGCATGCGAGGCCCTGTCTTTAAAGCCATCGTATACTTCGACCTCGGTAATCATAAGTCCCTCTATGCGTCCATCCGGAAAACGACGAACTAAATATTTCCCCAAAAGATTTTCAGCCACTTCTGTAGTTGGAGAATTAAAAAAAGCGGGGGGCAGCAAGCGTGACATAATCACAGCTTACCTCCTCTCGCTTTTGATTGCGACTCAAGCCGCTCTGGCCATCGTTCTCTTTGGCGACGAGAAATCCCGAGGAAGGAACATTGTCCCTCGCGCCAGATGCCCACACACGCCGCAAAGCCAGTCAAAATACCCTTGATGAGCCATTGTCGAGTGCTTTCTCTTCTTACGACAGATTGGACACGCCATCAAACGCCCCCTTTCTGTTACTACAGTAATTAGACCAAACTAAAAACAAATATACCAGCCTTTCGGCTGGTATATCTATGGTCATTCGATAAGCGGGATTCTGTCTTGCCTCGTCGTAGCTTCAGCAAAGACGGGTGCTCCGCCTCCGTTAACACTACAGCGAGACAAGGACAATCATTTATCTGGGCCTGTGATTACTCACAAGCTCGAGCGGCACTCTGCCAAAATTGTCTGAGTTTACGAAGCTACAATTTTGAGCATCTCGCCATAGCTCATCAAAGTGGTGGCGGACCCGCCTCCACATAAAGTTTCAGCGAGGCTCTCAGTTTTGTAGTCGTTCGTGAAGTTCACAAACAAAATTGGAGCACGACCTTGCACCCAGTAAGGATTTAGCCGTTTCACTTCTCGTGTTACCACGAGAACTCCTCCGCCTCATCGGCGGGGGCCCCTCGCTTTCGGTATGGGGCGTCTCTGCTCGCACCTCTATCCTTCCCCTCAACTTCGTTCGAGATACGTGATCCTGAACTATGTCGAAGGATTGCGGACGACGGCTGTTAGCCGCTACTTTTTTAACCTATCTCTCTTAAGGATTAATCTTTCTTAAGAGAAACAAGTGGGTGTCCCGACTTTCCTCACCTCGAGATAAATCCCAAGGCGCGACTGTCTGAATGACCGCTTTTTATTATAGGCTATTTCTTATTTCTGTCAACGCTCTATTTTCTGGCATCAAGTGCCTGATTCACCATCTGGTCGGCTGCCTTATTCTCTTCTCGAGGAATATGTTTGAAGACTACTTTTTTAAAATCCAATCGCAAGTTCCAGATTTCCATAAAATAAGGCTGGAGTTTCTCATCTTCAATCTTATAAATTGCATTCATCTGTTTCACAATCAACTCGCTATCCATCCGAACCTCTACTTCAGTTTGTTTGGCCTTAGCTTTTCCGAGAAGCACCTTGGCTTTTTTAAGAGCAAAAACGAGCGCCAGATACTCCGCCTGATTGTTGGTCATAATGCCAAGATATTCGCCGTATTCTTTACCGCCAACAATCGCTCCCAGTGCTGCTGGACCAGGATTCCCGCGCGATCCCCCATCGGTAGAGATAATGAACTTACTTTCAGTAGGAAATAGTGAACTCATTTTCCAATTAACTTCAAAAAGACTTGATAGGTCGTTCTCGCATCATCAATTCCTCGATGAGCTTGTCCGCGATCGATAGCAAAATAAGAAGCTAACTCTCTTAAAGAAAAATTAGTAAGCGCCGGATTGTCTCGAAGCTCTAACCAACCGAGAGAAAACGTATCAAGTGGTTTATAGAAATAATTTGCCTTCAGATTGTAATCCCAAAAAGCTTTCTCGAGATGAATCAAATCTACAGAAACATTATGGCCAACAATTAATGCATCCTTGGTGTATCTCAAAAACTCCTCAAGCCCCTCTTTCATATCAACTCCTTCCCGCTCCCACTCTTCCGGATCATATCCGATAATCTCGAGAGCAGTCGGGTCGGCATTTTCAATATGCTTGGCCTTCAGCTTGATGCTCCGCTCTTTTACGATCTCAAACGTTCTGGCCTTAGCCTTCACAAAACCAATCTCCACAATCTCATGGTCGAATCGAAGGCCGGTAAATTCACAATCAAAAAAGACGAGATCTCGCTCGTTTACTAGCAACTGGTATTTCGGTAGTGACCTATCTTCGCTTTCCTCGGCGTTTGTCATGTGGTCCTATTCTCGCTCTTTTTCTTCATTTAGACAACCTCAGCCTGACCCGCCTAGGCCGAGGTCCCTCATTTTAAACTATACTACTTCGGACTGATAACACTGTTCGCAGTAAATAATTTCCGGCCGATCGGGAGCATAGGAGGCTTGTAAGTCCTTATTACACCTCCCACAACTACGACTATATAATCGTGGTGGGTTTGTTTTATTGAAGCGGTTTTTTTAGCGACAGTTAGAGCAACTTTGAGGAAGTGGAAGATTAAACCTTCTCATTAAAGCTAGCTCCCCTTCGATAAAACGAAAGGCCTTTCCGCATTCAGCGCATCCAACAATTTCCTGAAGAACCAAATCATCGGTATCGGCAATCCGATCAGGAAGATCCTTACTGTCCTTAGAAATATCAAACTGATTAGTCGTTCCTTCATGCCACTTGAAGCCAATTTTGAGAGCCTCTTCTTTTGTCTTGGGGAAAAAGTGATGAGCGACTGTCTCGTTGTAACCAAAAGGAGAAAAATCGAGTGGCAAAAACTCTCCATAAGGCCAGCTTCTTCCCAAAGAATCCTTGTAAGGATTCTTGATCATATCTTCTTTAATTTTTACGACAAGCTTTTCATACTCTTCCTTAGAATATTCCTTGTTCAAAATGCAGTACTCTTTTCTTTTGAGATTAACGCAACCGAAAATGTGTTTGCAGGCGATAGCATACATCGAATATTCATTATCCAAAGCACCCGGCCAACACTCATCGGAAAAGAGCACTTGGCTGGCTCCCTCTCCAACAACCGTCGCCTCATAAATACGCTCTACTTGAGCACCCCAACCAGAGTAGTCATAGGAATCTTTGACTGAGGGAACACTCACAAACTGAACGTATCGTGAATCCTCAACGCTTGTCACCATATAAACATCCTTGGCGTTCTTTGACTCATAAACATAATCTCCCGTGACATTCACATTCATGCTGTTTCCGATAAAGGCTCGCCGAGGATACTTAAGCCAGAAATCTTTAACCCGCTCTTTCGCTTCAGCCAAACCATCACGCGAATCGAGATTGAACTCTTTTAATTTTTCAAAGTAAGCCTCCTTAGAATACGGCTCATTGAAAATGTAGTACCTCTTGCCTCGCAAGTTGATACAGCCAAAGCAGTTGGTACATCCTGAACATGATCGAGAAAACCAAACATCGGTACACGAGTCACACTCTTCTGAAAAAAAAGTTCGATAGCATTTCTCGCAACCAACCGCCTCATAACACAGCTCGCTTTCCAGCATTCGATAGCAATCCAAAGAATCCTTTAGGTTATTCAGAAAGGTAGAGTAGAAAACATTCTCGCAGTAATCGGCCCAAAAAGTTAAATAGCAGTTCTTGATATGTCCGACATTATTTGTGTAATCACTGTTTACCAGCGTTAGGTACTGGGTTTCCAGGGTCTGCCACGGAGTTTTCTCTTCGAGTTCTTTGACCTGCTCAAGAAATGGTCGGAAGGGATCATAATCCATAGCATACTCTCGTCCGTCCCAGTCGTCGCTCCACCAGCAGGGAGAACAGTAAACGATTCGGTTCTTGTCGGGAGAAAACATACTAATCATCCCCTTGCTGCATTTAGAACATGAACGCTTATAGAGGCTCCACACATTCAAGAAAGAAAAACGGCGCATCATTCGACACTCCGGACACCAGGTCGGCGGTGGCACGCTCATCTTTTTTTAGAA
>JBBUHS010000057.1:0-3402 GCA_038055675.1 Patescibacteria group bacterium
TCTCGACACCTGGTGGGCTGACAGTTGGGACCCGATTGATTAAGGCCGGGATTATGATTTTTCAAGGTCATTTTTTGAGCAGTACAACGAGCTCTTGCAGACTGTTCCGTGGCCAGCCAAGAGTGTGATTAATATGGTGAACTCTGAGTACTGTGAGCAGGCTGGGGGCCTTAAGAATTGCTACCTCTGCTTCAATGGGAATGAAATGGAAAACTCTGCGTATGTAGTGAGCGGTTGGAATATTAAGGACTGCTTTGATCTTTATGAAACTCGTCATACGGAACTGAGTTATGACTCCTATATGGCCGATGAGGGGTATAAGATATTCTATTCAGTGAACATTGAGGAGTGTACTGATATTTGGTTTTCAAGAAATTTGGTCGGTTGCACCAACTGTTTTGGCTGCGTCAATCTTCGGAATAAGTCCTATTATATTTTCAATCAACCCTACTCCAAGGAAGAGTATAAAAAGTTTATAGAGGGTTTGAATCTTGGTTCCCATCAGACCATAGAGGAGATGAAGAAAAAGGCTCGAGAGTTGTGGACACGGAGTCCAATGCGCTTCACGCTCGCCATCCAGGTTCAGAACTCCACTGGTGAACACATTGAGCGATCGAAAAATTTAAAATACTGCTACTCCATTCACGAAGGTCAGAACCTGGCCTACTCTCAATTTTTGGAGCCGCCTACAAGCGATTCTTATGATTATTCGAGCTGGGGGCAGGGAGGTTCGGAGATGTACGAATCTCAGACGTGTGGTTTTGAAGTGAGCCGCCTTAAATTTTGCTTTGAGTGTTGGCCTTCAAGCCAGAATCTTGAGTATTCGATGTTTGTCCGTTCTTCTTCAGATCTTTTCGGTTGCGTCAGTTTAAAGAAAAAGCAGTACTGTATTTTGAACAAGCAGTATTCAAAAGAAGAGTACTTTGCTTTACGAGATAAGATTATTGCTCAGATGAAAGAAGTTCCTTTTACGGATAAAGAAGGAAGGACATATCGGTATGGGGAATTCTTTCCAACTCAGTTCTCTCCCTTTGCCTATAACGACACCATCGCTCAGGATTTCTTTCCTCTAACGAAAGAAGCTGCGGTCGCAAAAGGATTTGCCTGGCGGGATGTTGAGGCGAAGGAGTATCAAACCACAAAGACAGCCGCGGAGCTTTCCGATGATATTAAAAGCGTGGAGGATTCAATTTTACAGGAACTTATTCAGTGTGGGTCGTGTAAGAAGGCCTACCGAGTGATCCAACCGGAGCTGGATTTTCTGAAGAGAATTGGTATTCCTTTGCCGCGGCTGTGTCCGAACTGTCGGTATATGGAACGATTCAAGTTTGTGAATCCTCCAAAGCTCTGGCCAGCAAAGTGTATGTGCCTTGGGAAGCAGGGGGCTAATGCTGGCTCAGGCATTAGTTACCAAAATACCGCAGGACACGCACACGGCGATGGCGGATGTCCAAATGAATTTGAGACGAGTTACAAGCCAGGCCGCCCAGAACTTATCTACTGCGAACAGTGTTATCAAGCGGAAACGGTATGATCGAGGAGTCGCGAAAATGTCAGAACTGTGAAGTTCAGTTCGCGATTCAACCGGAACCTGCCTGCCGGCAGGCAGGGGTTTTGATTTACCATGACTAAATCTTGTCAAAACTGTAAGACTGATTTTGTTATAGAAGACGAGGATTTAGCATTCTACAAAAAAATCGATGTTCCACCACCGACCTGGTGTCCGCAGTGTCGGCTACAAAGACGGCTTTCTTTCTTTAACTTAACGAATCTCTTCAAGCGCCCCTGTGATCTTTGTAAGAAAGAAGTCGTTTCCATTTACCCACCGGAAGTGCCCTATACCGTCTACTGCCTAAACTGTTGGTGGTCGGATAAGTGGGATCCAAAAAGTTATGAGCGTGATTTCGATCCAGCGCGACCATTTCTTGCGCAATTGAATGAGTTGATTCACCAAGTTCCGCTCATAACATTATCAATTGATCAAGAAACTCGCGCCAACTCTCCATACAATAACCATGTCAGTGCTTTAAAAAATTGTTATCTACTTTTTCAAGCTGCTCATTGCGAAGATTCGGCTTACGGATTCTACTTACAGTATAGTAAAAATATCCTAGACTCTTCGCTCATCTACTCTTCTGAAAAAATATACAATTCTTCGAATTGTTATCGAGATAATAACTGTATTGGATTAAGGCATCAAGTAACTGAAACTATTGATTCAGCCTTTTTAAGTTATTCGCACAACTGTCAGAGTTGTTTTGCTTCGCGCAATCTTCGAAACAAAAAGTACGTTGCCTTTAATAAGCAGTACACCAAAGAAGAATATCGGGAAATAGTGGGACAGTATGACCTTGGTTCTTGGAAGGTCTATCAGGAAGTTCAGAAAATGGCCGAGGATCATTGGAAAACACTACCACCGGACCCAGATGTAAGCATGCGAAATATGGACTCTACTGGTAGCACGTTTTTCGATTGCAAAAACTGTAAAGAATGTTATGAAGTTGTTGGTGCAGAAAATTGTAAATATATGCTTTTGATTGGTACCGGCCCGGTGAGTGGTTGCTATGACATTTCAAGTTGGGGAGATAATATGAGTCAGTGCTATGAATGTATGAACTGTGGTGTCGGAGCTTCACGAATACGATTCACGTTTGATAGCGGTTTAGGATTGGATAATGCCGAGTATGCCTTTGGGGCTATTGGATCATCTGATATTTTCGGGTCAGTATTTCTCAATAAGGCAAAGCGATGTATTTTGAACAAGGCTTACGATCAGCAGTCATATAAAGAACTCCGAGAAAAAGTCATTCAGCACATGAACGAAATGCCCTATGTCGATAGCTTGGGACGTAAATATCCATATGGCGAATTTTTCCCCTCAGAGTTTTCTCCCTTCCCTTATAATCTCACCTTTGCCAATCTTTTCTTCCCGCTCACGAAAGATAAGGCATTGGCCCAAGGATATGCCTGGCGAGATAGAGAAGTCCAGGAGTATGTTCATACTATGGAGGCAAAGGATTTGCCCGATAACATTAAAGACGTACCGGATATGATTACAAAAGAAATAGTTGCTTGTGAGAAGTGTGCCCGAGGATTTCGGATATTAGAAAGTGAGCTTGCCCAGCGGCGATCAATGAATGTGCCCCTGCCTCGGACCTGTCCTTTCTGTCGTATAGAAGAGAAAATGAGGGGATGGGTGAAATCTCTGACTCTCCACGATCGGGTTTGTGCCAACTGTGGCGTGAGTTTCCGAACTAATTTTGATGAAACTGAAGCCCCTTATATACTATGTAAGTCGTGCTATACGAAAGAAGTAGCCTGATATGACCCCTGAAACCAGAAACTGCCAAAACTGCAAAACCCAGTTCACGATTTACCCTGAGCGGAGTCGAAGGGTCGAAC
>JBBUHS010000058.1:0-10637 GCA_038055675.1 Patescibacteria group bacterium
ACTGATACGACGAGCGCTACAACCACTCCTTCCTTCGAATACAATATTGGTTCTGGTTGGGTGAGTATTACAACTGGCTACCTGGCGAGTGGTGATCTGAATGACAAGGCAGTTTCTTCTTCGAGCTATACTACCTACACCGCCACTTGGCATGCTTCCTCTCAGCTCGCGGCAACATATTCAAACAACTTACAGGTTCGAGTAACGGCCACCGACGGGCAGGGAAGTGGTCAGGCGGTAACCTCTCCGATTGCGCTCGACACCACTCTCCCAACCGTTGCTTCAACCACCCTGCTTATTAATGGGGCGGCTTCCGCGGCTGAAGCGACTTCTTCTGCGGCCCTTTCTTTACAGCTCCAGTCAATTAGCGGAACGCCTGCAGGAGAAACAATCTATGTTCGATTCTCTAATGATAGTAGTACTTGGTATGGTGCAAACTCAAACGGTACACTTACGACTTCAACGACTAGCTGGGGAACAGGATTTAGTTCGGCCGCCGGTACTCTTTCCAGCCTTACCTGGCCGTGGTCTCTGGGGGGATCGACTCTGTATGTCCAGGTTCGCGACAATTACGGTAACGGTCCCACGACCGATTCGAATACAGTTACAGGATATAACCAGGCACCGCAGTTTGAGAGCCTCACTGTTTCGCAGGTCTCATCTTCAAATCCACTCGCTGGAGGATTAGTCAGCATAAACTACAGTATCCGCGATACTGATACGACGAGTGTCACTCCATCATTTGCCTACAGCTTAAATAGTGGTAGTTGGACGAGTATTTCAAGTGCCGCAATGAATAGTACCTCTACTGATGCTAAGTCTGTTGCCTCCAGTTCTTATACTGCGTATCTCGCCACCTGGTCTGCTACTTCGACAGTTACGAGCACCTACAGTACAGACCTTCGTGTTCGGGTTACTTTGAATGATGGTCAGGTGGTAAATAACACCGCCTCTTCAAGCGCCACAATCACACTTGATAGTCGTGGACCAGTTGCTTCTTCGACCACACTTCTCGTAAATGGTTCTTCGACGAGTGTAAGCGCGGTGAGTTCCACCATTACTCTTAGTCTTCAGAACATCACCGGATACCCGGATAACGAAACTATCTACGCCCAGTTCTCAGATGATAACTCAACCTGGTACGGCGCAAACTCGAATGGCACCCTAACCTCAAGCTCGAGCTGGGGGAACGGCTTTTCTTCAGCCTCAAGCACCCTCAGTTCTCTCTCGTGGCCATTTGCAATCACTGGCCGATCACGGACAATCTATACTCGTCTAACCGATGTCTTTGGCAACAATCTTCAGAGTGATTCAAACTCTGTTGGTTATAATGTTCCTCCGGAATTCAACTCAAGCTACGGTACCAATGGACTTTCCGTTTCTCAGAACACTTCTTCCTCGGGCAGTAGTTGGGGGAAGGTCAGTATTCAGTACAGTGTTCGGGATACCGACACAAGCGTAGGCTCATCAACTCCGGGATACATCTCTCCTTCTTTTGAATACAGTGTTGGTTCTGGTTGGTTCCCAATAACCACCTCAACGCTTGTGGCAGGGGACACCTCGAGTAAATCGGTGAGTGATAGTTCATACACGACTCACTCGGCCACTTGGCACGCCTCCTCTCAGCTTGCTTCCACCTACACTTCGTCTTTACAAATTCGAGTAACTGCAAACGACAACGAGCCGGTTTCAAATACTGCTCAGGCTACTTCAAGTGCCACTACGCTCGATACAAAAGCACCAGCGACAACAGTTCGGGTGGACGCAAGAAATAATCGTGTTTCGGTTATTGCCACAGACGATACTTCGATTGACTCCACCCTTTCTAATTTAGTGAGCCTTGCTTCCGATGGATCGAATGCTTCTTCCGGAGTTTGGATTGCAACCAATACCACTTCGACTAATACCTCAAGTAGTTGGACCCTGATTACCTCGTCTTCGCTCAACACTGTTTACTATGCTACTCGAGACAGCTACGGTAATACCGTTTCCGGTTCAGCCAGCGCGCCAATTGCTCCAGCTTCAACTTCGGTCTCAGATGTTTCAGACACGACTTCAGCGGCATACAAAGAATTGGTCAGTTGGACCGTGTATACCTCAACCTCGAGCGCACCGTTTTCGAAGTACGAAGTGTATCGGGCTACGAATAGCGATCCGAACACATTCTCACTAATTGGCTCAGTAACGGACATTGCTCAGAACTACTATAGTGATACGGGCCTTACTTCTTCGACCACCTACTACTATAAGGTTTCGATTGTAACAACAAATAGCGACTACTCGGCCTATAGTCCGACTGTTTCCGACCAGCCTGATGGCTTGTCCGGAGCGGCCGCCCAGGGTCCAACTATTTCCAACGTAACTGCCACCGAGGTACAGGCCTCGTGGGCCAGGATTACATGGGATACCGATCGAGTTTCCGATTCTAAGGTTGAGTACTCCATAACCACATCGTCCAGTCCTTATGGACTCTCAACCACAACCGTTACTCTTGTGATATCTCACGATGTATACATCGGTGATCTTCTTCCAAATACCCAGTACTCCTATCGAGTGGTTTCAAAAGACGTTAACAATAAGCAAACAACTGCGGCTGGGGGAACCTTCACGACTTCCGGTGGGCCAATTATTAGTGCGGTTACGACTGAAGCGGTAACCGATCACACCGCTTCGATCATTTGGAACACGAACAAAGACGCTAATTCGACGGTACTTTACTCCACCAGCCTTCAGAATCTAAGAGACGGAACGAGTACTTCACAAGCGGGTAACGCCGGCCTAGTTGGTTCTCCATTTCAACATCGAGTTACTCTTTCTGGTTTGAATACCCAGACTATCTACTACTACTACGTAAAATCTACCGACAGCTCTTCAAATGTTTCGGCGGATAAGAATAGTGGAAATTATTACACTTTCAGCACCGCCCAGGACACTAAAGTGCCAACCATTTCTAATATCACCGTCGCTGCTGTTACCAAGAACTCAGCAGTGATCACCTGGCAAACAGATGAGCCGTCAAACAGTCAGCTAACGTATGATACTCGCTCAGCTTCATCTTCCGGACAGGCTCATCGGAATACCTCTCTCCTTGATGACAACCAGACTACCAATCACGCGATCACGCTTACCAGTCTTTCAGCTAACACCGTCTACTATTACTATGTGAAATCGATTGACGCGGCTGGGAATCTCGCCGTCTCTTCAGAGCAGAGCGCGCAGACCAGCGACACGGACACCGTGATTATTTATGCCACGGGAGGTGGCTCAGCGGCCCCACCAGCCAATAGTATTATTAAGGACACGACCCCGCCGGTTATTTCTAACGTAGAAGTTTCAGCCATCTCAGCATTTTCTGCTAGGATTTCATTTGATACGGATGAAGAGAGCTTAGGACTTGTTTCTTTCGGAGAGAGCACCAACTACGGCCGAACTCCCGGGGAATCATCCTTTAGGACAAAGCACGAGATTAATTTGGTTGGCTTGAAGCTTGGTACCACCTACCACTTCCAGGCTAAGGCCAGTGATCGGGGTGGTAACTTTACTGCCGGACTGGATGATACTTTCACCACAAAGTTTGCTGTCGAAAGTGTTGGCGATATTGCAAATCTGGAAAATGTGGAACAGTATCAGAGTGAGATCGATACTCTAATTGAATCAGTTACTCCTTCGCTCGTCACGCCGTTTGTAGGAAAAATTGAAGTGAGTGAACTGACCGAGAACTCAGTAATCATAAAGTGGACCACAAATACCAGAACCTATGGATCGGTTCTCTACGTTGCCGACAAAGATTATGACGAGAAAAAGGAAAATCCATATCTTGCTGAAGTGAGTGACACGCAGACGAGAACAACCACCCACCAAGTACAGCTCAATAACCTTTCTCCAGGACAACTCTACCGATTTAAGATAAGGTCTTACACCTTACCAAATGTTGTTGGATGGAGCACAGAGAGAACCTTCACCACCAAGTCTTCAAGGATTCGACCTGATATTGTCCGCCTTTTCAACACCAGCTTCGTGGTGACCTGGCAGACACCAAAGCAGACAACCTCATTCGTTGAGTATCAGAATACAAAAACAAAACAAATCAAACAGAGCGGTAATGACACTTCGGTGACAGGACACGTAGTGAATGTTGAGAATCTTGATCCAGATACAACCTATCGAGTTCGAGCTTTTGGTTATGATGCCAATAAGAATATTGTGGAAAGTGAGACAATCAGCGTAACCACGAAGAAAGACATTGTGCCGCCAGCGATTACAAATCTCAAGATAGATAATACCTTTGTGCCGGGCAGAAATGATCGCATTCAGACCGTTATTAGTTGGAAGACTAATGAGCCCGCTTCTTCTTTGGTTTTCTATGGCGAGGGATCGATCGCTTCTCAGAAGCAGTTGCCCAATAGCGCCAGCTCAACCGATGCCGCTTTGAGTACCAACCACAATGTAATCATCACCAACTTCAAACCTGGTACGATCTATCAGATGCAGGTGGTTTCCGTAGACGGCGCTGGTAATCGTGCCGCCTCGCCAATCCGGGTTATTATTACCCCAAAACAGACTCAATCGGTCTTCGACGTCATCGTTAAGAACTTTGAGGGAACCTTCAAGTTTATAAATCAGTAAGTCTGATCGTAGAAGTAGCCTGAAGACGAAGCGACGGGTTTTCTATCCCGCCGCTTCCTGCGTTATAATAGAAGCGGATGATTATTATCGAGCTCAAGGATCTAAACGGTTACTACGACCGCGGGAAACCAAACGAGTGGTGGGCTTTACGAAACGTCAATCTTCAGATAGAAGCAGGTTCGTACGCCGCCTTCTTTGGTGCTTCTGGATCGGGAAAAACAACCATGCTCTATACCATCTCTGGTATGGAGAAACCGGAAAGTGGTCAGGTGTTGGTGACAGGCAAAGACATTACCAATTTTTCCCAAAAAGAACTGGCCATCTATCGCCAGATGACGGTTGGTATCGTTTTCCAGCAGTTTAATCTGATTCCTTCGATATCGGTTCTTGATAATATCGCTCTTCCGATGTCTTTCTTGGGCATTCCTTTAGAGAAACGGCAGAAGAAAGCTATGGATCTCCTTGTCCGTTTCGGAATAGATAATCTAGCTACTCGTTTACCCTTCGAACTCTCTGGAGGACAGCAGCAGCGTGTTGGTATTGCGCGTGCTTTGGCCAACGATCCGCCGATTGTGATTGCTGATGAACCGCTCGGAAATCTCGACTCAGAAAATGCCAATAAGGTGCTCGATTTCCTACGTGATCTTCAGGAGAAGGATGGACGCACCATTATTATGGTTACTCATGAGTCCTGGAGTTTAAAAGATGCCAAGCTGATCTTCTATATTAAAGATGGTCAGATTGTGAAGACTGAGAAGCGGCAGGGAAGAGACACCCCCTTTATTCCGCCAGTTTCTCCAAATGCCGCGAAGCAGATCACCGAGTCATTTAAAAATATCTTTGAGAATATCACGAAGGCTAACAAGGTCCGTCATGAACACAAAGAAGATAGCAAGCACAAAATTCTGGCGGTCATTCAGGAGCGACACCGGATTACCAATAATGAAGTCGAAGGTCTTCTCGGTGTTTCTGATGCCACCGCCACGCGTTACCTTGAGGAGTTATGTAAGGAAGAGAAGTTGACTCGCGAAGGAGTTCACGGCAAAGGAGTTTTCTACACCGTAAAGCCATTTGTCAGGCAGGCGGTAGCCGTAAAATAATATGGCCAACGACTACGGAGACGTTAAAATCATTCATCGCCTTGGCTACCTCGACCTGATCAAGCTTTCAGTCAGAGTTTTTCGCACTAAGTTGATGCGCACCCTTCTTACTATCTTCGGCATGTCGGTTGGTATCGGTACCGTGCTATTTCTCGTCTCTCTCGGTTACGGACTGCAGTACATTTTGATTGGTAAGCTGGTTACTTCCGAAGATTCTTTGATCACCCTTGAAGCACTGTATCCCCCTGAAGTTTCAAGAAATCTTACTTCGGCCGATATCGAGGACATTGCCAAACTTCCTGAGGTGGCTGAGATCAGTCCGGTGGCTGAGTTTCCTGGGGAACTGAAGACTGGTAATCTGCCTGGTATCGTTTTTATGGTGATTGTGAAAGACAACTACTTTCGTCTGGCCGGCGTGAAGCCGGACATTGGTGTTCCTTTTAGCGAAGGAAAGCCCGGCATCGTCGTTTCTAATTCAACGATGCAGCTTTTTAATGCCTCGTCTACACCGGCATCTCTCAATAAAGAGTTCTCTCTAAAGGTTACGTATCAGTCTGACAATGGAGAGGAGACCAGTGTTTCGCCAGAAGTTTCTCTGGCGAAGCCCGTTCCGCTACTAGGTATTCTAACCGAAGATTCGCAAACTCCGACGGTCTTTGTTCCTTCCTCACTAGTGCCCACTCCTCCGCCATTCTTCCGAAGAGCTTTGGTCAAAGCCACCAACATTGATATGGTAGAAGCCCTGAGAGACAAGTTGATTACGAAGGGCTATTTTATATCGGCAAAAATAGATCTGGTTAACCAGGCCAGAGGTGTGCTCCGAGCGATCACTATCACGCTTGGTGTTTTCGGTATCACCGCTCTCTTTGTTGCTGCAATTGGAATGTTTAACACTATGATCGTCGGATTTTTAGAGCGTATTTATGAAGTGGGTATTATGAAATCTTTGGGTGCCACCGACCGCGATATTCGAACCCTCGTTTTAATGGAATCTTCGATGATTGGTTTTCTGGGTGGTGTGGGTGGGATTACGCTCGGTCTTGTTCTGGGCCAGACCGGCAACTTCATTATTAGCACCCTATCTCAGCGTCTGGGCGGAGAGGCGATTCAGCTTTTTATCACCCCACTGTGGTTTATGGGTCTTATTATCGGCATTTCAATTTTGATTGGACTTGTAGCCGGTTTTTGGCCAGCCAGAAAAGCCGCTACCCTTTCACCAAAGGAAGCATTTGTGAGGAAGTAGAATTTCTAAATCTACCCGATATTGCATATGAAGAGGATTTTAGACTCATCACCTCGGCGGTATTTTTAGTAGTTCTCTAATTTTATCTATCGAATTCTTTTTTGTAGGATCTTTTTCGAACACCCCATTATACAGAGATCTGAATTTGTTAATAACTTCTTGTATATCTTTTTCGGGCGGAACCACCTTTGTAAGCGAGAAAAACCATTTTATAAGAACAGTTTTGTAAGTCGCACCGAGATCTCCAGCGAGGGCTCTTAGCTCGTTAGAACATTCTCATTTTTCCTCATTCGCTCTATCCGTGTTGATTGATCCGAGAGAGACTAGAGTGCTCTGATAAAAGAATAACTTGCTGTCAATTTTCCCAATTATTTTCCTATATTGCAGAATGGCATCAAAGACAAAATAAGTTAGCAAAGATACAAAAATGGGATGTTTAATAATTTCCCACAACCATGCGAAGATATTTTTTAGTAAGAAATAAATTTCCATTTTGTTATTAACAATTTATAAATTGTGGTGTTATTCTAACATTTGCGCAAACGTTTCTCTTGGTGGACCTACGGGGAATCGAACCCCGACCTCCTCCATGCCATGGAGGCGTTCTACCACTATACTATAGGCCCAGTGGGTACATACTATAAAAACTAATGATTACTTGCAACTAGATTCAGTGAGGCGTAGTCTAAAATGAATGCCCTCGTAGTTCAACGGATCGAACAATTCCGTCCTAAGGAGGAGATGGGGGTTCAATTCCCTCCGAGGGCACCGACTAGAAAACACCATCTCGTTTTTCGTGAGATTCGTGTTTTCAGACGTCCTGAGGAGCCAAGTGACGTAGGACTACTTTTGTCCTTTTCTTGCCAAGTCAGTATTTTCCTGGTACACTTTTTTCCATTCTTAGCACATGAAACGAGATCCTCGATTGATTTTTGCGCTAGTGCTTATAGTGACGGCTTTAGCAGTCGTTTTCACCTATCCTAATTCTATTAGTAGTACCTATCGCCCGTGGCATCTGGGACTTGATCTGGTTGGTGGTAGTCACTTGGTTTACGATGTCGATCTTTCTCAGGTTGGCAGTGCTGATAAAAGCTCTGTTCTAAGTGGTCTTCGCGATGTTATTGAAAAGCGGGTTAATCTTTTTGGTGTCAGTGAACCGCAGGTGTTTGTGGCCCAGACAGGGGAGCGATCTGGCTTGGTAGTAGAGTTGGCGGGTATTAAAGATGTTGGTCAGGCGATCAAATTGATTGGCGAGACTCCCAGTTTAGATTTCAGAGAAGTAGCCGAGGTAGGATCGAGCACCTCGTTCATTCCGACCACCTTGACGGGTCGCTTTATCACCAATGCTCAGTTGAGTTTTGATCAGACGACATATTCTCCAGAAATTAATTTTACTCTGAACGAAGAGGGTGGAAAAATCTTTCAGGAGCTGACCAAGAAGAATATTGGAAAGCCCATCTGTGTCTTTATCGATAATCAGTTCATTATTGCAGATAGTGCTCCCGATAGTTGTCCGACGGTTCAGGCAGAGATTAGCGGTGGCCAGGCTCGGATTACCGGACAGTTTTCATTGGCGCGAGCCAAGGAGATCGTTGGCCGATTTAATGCCGGTGCCTTGCCAGCCCCGATCACTCTCATCAATCAGGACACGATTAGCGCCACCTTGGGAGCAGACCTCTTAAGAAAAGCTATTGTTGCTGGGGCCGCAGGCACACTCATTGTTATGGCCTTTATGATCATTTTCTATGGCATGGCCGGACTTATTGCCGCGCTCGCTTTACTTGTTTATATCCCAGTTACTCTGGCCATTTTCAAGCTTGTTCCAGTTACTATTACTTTGGCGGGACTGGCTGGATTTATCCTCACTATTGGTATGGCTGTTGATGCCAACATTCTAATCTTTGAAAGAATGAAAGAAGAACTGAGGCGTGGTCTTTCCCGGCAAGCGGCGATTGATGAAGGTTTCAGGCGGGCCTGGTCTTCGATTCGAGATTCCAACGTCAGTACCAGCATTACCGCTCTTATTCTCTACGTGTTCACTACGGGTTTTATCCGAGGCTTTGCTCTGACGCTCTTTTTAGGAGTAATGATTAGCATGTTCAGTGCCCTCCTCGTCACGTGGGCATTCCTTAAAGTGCTCTACCGAGAAAAATAATTATGACTACCTACAATCTCAAAGCCATTGAAAATCGAAAGATTTTTTTGAGCATCGCTGCAATTTTAGTAATCGTTTCTGTTGGTTCGATCGCTTTCTTTGGCTTCAAGCAGGGGATCGACTTCACCGGAGGATCGCTCTGGCGATTTAAAGTTCAGGATTCAGCCGACCTCTCAAAGATCGAGTCGGTGCTTAAAAAGGATCTGGCCATTAGCGACGTCCATCTCACTTCCGTTGGTTCAGACAGTAGTATTATCGCTCGGTTACCGGTTATTGATCAGGCCACTCACGACAAAGGAATCCTTCTTCTCCAAGCCAGCCTTCCTGGTTTTGTAGAGCTTAGCTTTCAGTCTATAGGTCCATCAGTAGGAGCTGAACTTCGAAAGAATGCTCTACTAGCCGTTTTCTTTGTTCTTCTCGGTATCTCCCTTTATGTTGCCTTCGCTTTTCGTAAGGTTTCTCGTCCAATCAGTTCTTGGAAGTATGGCGTAGTGACCTTGGTCAGTTTGTTTCACGACGTTATTGTACCGGCCGGCCTCCTCGCTTTTCTCGGCTACTCCCAAGGAATAGAAATTGACTCTAACTTTGTGGTGGCACTTCTCGTGATCGCTGGTTTCTCAGTACACGATACCATTGTTGTTTTCGACCGTATTCGGGAAAACCTGATTCTTCAGCGAGGTAAGAGTGAGTTTTCCGATATCATTAATGACAGCGTGAACCAGACCGCAGTGCGTTCGGTAAACACCTCGCTCACTCTTATCTTTGTCCTGATAACGCTCTTGTTTCTGGGGCCTGTCACCCTCCAGTACTTCATCGGAACCCTCCTTCTAGGTACCGTTATTGGGGTATACTCCTCCATCTTTGTGGCCAGTCCGCTCCTCCTTGTTTGGCACCGTTTTGGCCAAAAATAGGAGGGGAGAAAAACCTTCTGGGGCCATCTATTGACCGAAGAAGCAAGATACTTTATAATCAATCCAAATCATAATGACTGGAGATTCTTCAGCTATCAATAACTTGCTTTCCCATATCACAGACCGCCAACGAGCGGTCGTTGTGAATCGTTTTGGTCTTGAAGGAAAAGAGCCACAAACCCTCGCTACCATTGGGGATGTTTTTGGTATCACTCGAGAGCGGGTTCGCCAAATTGAGGTTGGCAGTATTGCAACTTTGCGAGCGGACTTTATGAAAGACAAGGCTCTTGGAGCCATGGTAAACGAGGCCGAAAAAGCGCTCAAAGGAATGGGTGGTATTGGAAAGGATGAGGACTTTGTAAAAGCTTGCGCCCCTTTCGGAGGTGGAATGAGTGGGCCTCACTTAGTGTTTCTCGCCCGCGTATCAGAGCAGTTCCATTTTTCTGCCGAAACCGAAAGCCTCCACTCTTTTTTCTACTCCGATCAAAAAGCCCTGAAGAAAGCAGAGGCGTTAATTATCAAGCTTTCTAAATATATGAATGCTAAGCAGGGGAGGGTATCTTCGGGATCGGGCCGCGATCTTTTAAGTGATTTTGTTCGGA
>JBBUHS010000059.1:0-6548 GCA_038055675.1 Patescibacteria group bacterium
CATGAAAGAAGTAAACTTTCCCGTCAAAATATCGTCGGATGAAACTTTGCGACTTATAGCAAAGCTCTTCACTATGAGTCTGATTATTGGTTGTATGCTCGGTGCTATTTTCCTATTCATTACTCGCTCAAGCTTCATACTATCATACAGAATTGTTGGCTCTTTTTTGCTACTCATCTTTCTATCTAATCTATCTGCAAAATCAATTATCAGCTATCTCGACATCCTATCCCTTCACCGCAAGAAAAATATATGAAGCGTATAGGACTCTATATTTTTCTCTATGTAATCACGACCGGAATTATTGCTTCGGTCTTTATTCTTGCACCACAAGAAGCGGCTGAGTTTCCCCACCTCCGGGCGTTCATCATTGTATTCGCCACCATCCTCCTTACGAAGTATTTCGTCTATATGATGATTGCTCCATGGCACGATGTTATTAATAAAATCACCGCGAGCAATCGGGAGATGCACCGCACCGATCCCTACACTCCTCGCGTCTCCATCATTATCCCAGCTTGGAATGAGGAAGTGGGTATCCTTAAAACGATTAAAACGATATTAAAAAGTACATATCGCAACATCGAGGTAGTGGTAGTCAACGATGGCTCAACCGATGGTTCTGACCAGGCAATGAGAAAATTCATTGAAACCTATGAAACAGTTAGACCGGAAAGTGTTAAGAAAATTGATCTTCGTTATTTTTATAAGGAGAATGGCGGTAAGGGCAATGCCTTGAACTATGGCATTGAACATTCCTCTGGAGAAATCGTGATGTCTATTGATGCTGACTGCGCCCTAACCCCAGAGACCGTAGGTAATTTTGTAAAATGCTTTGAAGATTCCCGCGTCATGGCCGCCGTGGGAAATGTGAAAATCGGAAATAGTGAAACTATTTTAGGAACGGTTCAGTACTTGGAGTTTCTCTTTTCTTTTTACTTTAAAAAGGCAGAGTCAGTCATGAATACTATCTATATCATTGGCGGCGCCGCGGGAGCCTTCCGTCGTAAGGTTTTTGAAGAGGTTGGTCTTTATAATCACAACAACATCACCGAAGACATTGAGTTTTCAGTACGCATCCAAGACAAAGGAATGCGGATCGTCTATGCCTCGGACGCCATTGTCTATACCGAAGGAGCGTCATCGCTCGCCGGACTTATGAAACAAAGAGTAAGATGGAAGCGCGGTCGTTTCCAAACGTTCCGACAACATCGTCATTTATTCTTTAGTACCAATCCCGCCCACAATAAAATTCTAACCTGGATCATGCTTCCACTCGCCATATTTGGTGAAGTTCAACTCTTTTTAGAAATCCAGTTCTTGGCCTTCCTCTATGTTTATTCTTACCTTACAAACGATTTTTCTTCCTTCATATCGGGCATCCTAGTTGTTAGCACCATGTTCTTTGTGCAGATGTTTTTTGACGACAATTCGACAAAAAATGCTCGATTTTACGTCCTCGCCCCAATCGGCTGGCTCTTATTTTACGTTTCTACTTTGGTTGAGTATAACGCCCTCATAAAGTCAGTTGGGGGGGCGGTCCGAGGACATAAGCCAGTCTGGCAGAAGTGGGATAGGAAAGGGTTGCCTGACTAAGGAAAATCCGGTAGTATAGATTGTCGGTATTACCCTTATTTAAGACTATAAAACCATGTTAAAAACACATATAGAAACAAAACTAATTACCGGAGTGATCGTGGGTGTTTTTTTGTTTGGAATCGTAGCTATAATTTCGTCTCCTATGGCACAAAATCCCCAGCTGATTCTTACCGCAACTCATAATGCCAGTGAGCAGGTGGACATCCATATTGGACAGAAACCAGAGAGAACAACAAGCACAGAAAAAACTCTCTCTGTAACCATCTCACCCAAACCACTCTCGCCAATTGAATATGTAGTTTCCTTTTTCTCTCCGGAAAAAACCCCTATAACCAATGCCACAAGTATCTCTCCTGGCTGTGGAATTTCTTTTAGCGTTCAGCAAAATTTACAAACCGCTCTTCCCGGAGAAACAAATATCTATACCGCAACTCTAGAAAATAAGGGTCAGGAAACTTGCACTAGTCCGAGTTTTTCCGTTTATTATGACACCAATGAATCAGTTGTCTCCACCACCCCAAAGGCATCAGGTGGAAACTACTACTGGAAAAAAAATTCCTTAGCCTCAAATGAGAAAATGGAAGTAGTGATCACCGTTAATTATAGGGCTACCACTCCTCTTGAGAGTAAGATTAAAAATGAAATGTGTGCGACTGCGGATAACGCCACAACCGATATCTGTGTTGAAACATTTACGAACATTGCAGCAGTATCCGGAGAGCCTCTTCCGCCACCAGCGACTACTACCCCGCCAACAGCCCCAACCTCCACCACGCCAACATCGACACCCCCAGAACCAACACCGACTTCTTCTTCAACCTACACCCCCTCACCAGGAAAAGAATTTGGAACCTGGATCTGGGAATCTCCAATAAAAATAAATGTGGACTACATAGATAGTATGATGAACAACCTCGAGGCGAATGGTTTTAATGCACTCTACATCACTATAGACGACTACCTCGATATTGCTGCGATGGACGAAGGCAGTGCTAAGGAAGCGAAAAAAGATGTCTACTTCAGAAGCCTTTCTAATATTGTTTCTCGTACTAACCAAATCGGCGTAGCCGTTGACGTAGAAGGTGGCTGGCGCGACTGGGCGATCACAACAAACCGATGGAAGGGACACGCCCTTATTGATTTCGTAAAAGAATATAATACCAAATACCCGTCAACGAAGGTTCGTGGTCTTCAGTTCGATGTAGAACCATATCTCTTGCCAACCTACGAAAAAAATAAAGCCTCTGTTCTCAAGACATTCATCGGTTTTATGGATGAGATAACGACCCGAATGCAAACTGTAGATGCCAAGTTTTCGATTGTGATTCCTCACTTCTACGACTCCACACAGAAGTGGACTCCGGCCATCAACTACAATGGAAAAACAAAGTATACTCACACCCACCTCCTGGACATCATGGAGCGAAAGCCTGGTAGTGCCATTATTATTATGTCTTATCGAAACTTCTTTAATGGTAGCGATGGCACTCGCCAAATTTCAGAAGCGGAAATAAAAGAATCAACTAACAATGGGTATGCAACTCAAATTATTGTGGCCCAAGAAACCGGCGATGTTTCCCCTGATTATGTCACCTTCTATGGCATGAAAAAAACAGACGTCTTGGAAAATGTTAATACTATCCACGAATCGTTTAAAACCTATAACCGATTTGGTGGTGTCTCTATCCACTACTTCCAGCCGTTCCTGGGATTAGACTAATCTGGGCAGATAAACTGTCCATCATCACAAACACCATTTAAACTAGAGTCGGCCGTGTCAAGAATAGAGTTCACCGTAAAAGTCACTGCCCGAACTTGAGTCGATAAAAAAAACACAACTCCAAAAACAAAAGAAGAAACACTAAGGAAAGTGACAAGATTTCTTATTTTCATTCAGCTTTTATTATAGCAAAAAAAAAGAAAACTCACAGTCCGACAGAAACGAATTTACTGAGTGGGGGCTGACCCTCTGGGCACGCGTATTTCTGCCAGGCGAATCTGAATCGACTGAGCCGTCACACTTCCATCGTCGTTTGCCGTTCCCAGAACCATCACCTGCTCTCCAACAGTTAAGCCATTGACCGTCCCGAAACGCTTTTTGTTATTGCAGTTTCCGAAGAATAAAAAATAATCTTGGAACCACCATCAGACAACTTTACGGTCATGCTTTTATCATCCCTAGAGATAATCTCACCTGTCACCCCGCCACCGTCAACACGGGCACCACGCATCATTCCCCCGCCCATTTCCCCACTAAACTGCTGTATTCTTGCCTGTCTGGCTTCCGATCCAAGATTTTGAAACCCTTTCGGGCCACCACTAAATTTTGTTCCGGCCACAAACAATCCCCCACCAACCAGCAAAAGTGCCAATACTCCTCCAATAATTATTTTTGTGTTCATTATGTATTAATACTACTTACCCACCTACTTTATTGCACAGAAACTATTCATACCGTAAAGCTTCAATTGGGTTCAGAGCCGCCGCCCGTCTGGCTGGATAGTATCCGAAAATAATGCCAATTGCCGCCGATACGCCGAAAGCCAGAAGAACAGAAGAAAGAGAAACCTTTGTTTCAAGAATCCCCGCATATTTAACAGCGAAAGATATGCCCCAACCCAAAGCCACACCAATTAAACCGCCCACAAAAGTAAGCGCTACTGCTTCAGTTAAAAACTGAAGATTAATATCTCGCCGTTTTGCTCCAATTGCTTTCCGAAGACCAATCTCTCTAGTTCGTTCGGTCACCGTGGTAAGCATCATGTTCATAATCCCGATACCTCCAACAACCAAAGATATTCCTGCTACCGCCGCGAGAAGAATAGTGAAAGTCTGCGTAATACTTGAAGCAGTTGCTACAATATCTTGTTGATTCATAGCGCTGAAATCCGCCGCCTGAGGATCAGAGATATTGTGTCGATCAAGAAGGAGGTTCGTGATCTGTTCTTGTATGGCAGTCATTGATTCCGTGTCAGGCGCTTTCACGCTGATTGTTGTCACATACGAGTCTCCGGCTAAAAATCGCTGAGCGGAAGTGAGCGGAACAAAAATCATATCATCCTGACTACCAAAACCACTACCTCCTTTTGATCTAGTAATACCGATAACCTTGAATTCAATTCCCTTAATGCGAATAGGCTGACCGACGGCCTCAACACCTTCACCAAACAAATCATCACGGGTGGTCGGTCCCAAAACTGCCACCTTAGATAAACTTCTCGAATTATCATCAGATATAAAAACTCCATCATCCACTTCTACATTCCGAACTTCAGGATAACTGCCGTTTGTTCCGATCACTGAGGTGTTGGTGTTTTTGCCTTTACTGGTGACCTGATATCTTCCTGAAATTTCAGGGGCAACGGCCTGAGCTCCAGTAATTTCTTTCATCACTGCATCAGCATCACCCTGTGTTAGTGTTCGGGCCGACCCCCGACCAGCACTCACCTGAAATCCAGGACCCTGCTGAGTTCCTGGCGTCACCATAATAAGATTAGAACCAATAGACTGGATGCTCGACTGAATCGATCCTTGAGCGCCTTGGCCAATAGAAACCATAGCGATCACCGAACTGATACCAATGACGATACCAAGAACCGTTAGGCCAGAGCGGGCCTTATTAGCGGAAAGAGCAGTATATGTTTCCTGAAGAATATCAAAAGTGGTCATGCGTGGTGAGAGGTGTGATGAGTTGCCTGACGTTTATGATTCTTAGAATCGCTCAAAATGAGACCGTCTCTAATGTGAATAATTCGCTCGGCATGTTCAGCTACGTCCGGTTCGTGTGTGATTAAGATAATAGTTCTTCCTTGCTCCTGGTTGAGTTTTTGGAAAGTTCCTAAAACAATTTCTCCGGTTTTCGTGTCTAAATTTCCAGTTGGCTCATCAGCTAAAATTAAGGTGGGATTATTGACTAATGCCCGCGCAATAGCCACGCGCTGAATCTGTCCGCCAGAAAGTTGATTCGAAAGATGGTGGAAGTGCTCCTCTCCAAGACCAGTGGCTAGTAATGCTTTTTTAGCATACTTCTCTCGCTCAGCTTCATGAACCCCAGCATAGATGAGCGGCAACATCACATTTCGCAAGACTGTAGTTCGAGGCAGAAGATTAAAGGATTGGAAAACAAAACCGATCTTGTCACGCCTGATATCAGCCAGCTCATCATCAGAAAAACCAGAAACATCTTTACTATCCAAAAAATAAGTGCCGGTTGTAGGTGTGTCGAGTGCTCCCAAAATATGCATTAAGGTGGACTTCCCCGATCCGGATGGACCCATAATAGCCACGAACTCTCCGTCCTCAATCGAAAAGCTTACGCCACGCAATGCCTGAAAACCGCCGTCCCCACCCTGATAGGTCTTTGTAACATCAGTAATTTCAATCATGTTAGCGAGTAGTGGTTCGGACCGCACCACCAGTATTTCTGGCACTCGGCGCACCGAAAAGGCTTGGCGCCGCTGAAGTCTGTGCAACTGAAGTATTCGTTGTCCTCACAACTACTTGATCGCCCTCATGAAGACCCGAAACAATTTCTACTAAGGTGTCGTTTGAAATTCCCGTTTCCACTATCTGCTGACTTGGTGTATTTTTCGAAGTCACTCCCTGATTATTTTTTTCTCCAGTTGTTCCTTCCAAAATCTGAACATAGGTCTGTTCGCCCTGAGTCTTCACTGCAGCACTCGGCACCGACAGAATGTTTGTTTTCATATCAATAATAACCGCCGCATTTGCCGTCATACCCCCCTTCACTCGATCATCCTGAGTATCAAAAGCAACTTTTACATTATAAGTAACTACTCCCTGACTAACCGTTCCAATAGCATCAACTTCGGCCACCTGCCCGGCAATACTCAAATCCTCAATAGCATCAAAAGTAAGCGTCGCCTTCTGGCCAACTTTTATTTTTGCTGCGTCGACTTCGTTTAAAGAAATCTCTGCAAACTGTTGTT
>JBBUHS010000060.1:0-4060 GCA_038055675.1 Patescibacteria group bacterium
TTCCACCCCAATAATATCCCCTATGTCTATGTATTTCTTAAAAAAATCAAAATCGTCCGGTTCGATAACGAACTGATTCTTGCAACTCTGGCAGGTTTTTGTTTCTGCTTTCATGTCCAGTCATTATACCCATAATCTATGGAAACAAAAAAGCCCTTTCGGGCCTTTTCTTCTAAATGATCGGCTCCGGAGGCGGAGCTACATCCTGAGGCTTCCTACCTTCGATAATGGCTTTTTCTTGGGCACTACGGATGATGGTAGATTCCTCTTCCATAATCAGTTTCTTTGCATCATCAACAGGAATGGAATACTTCTTCCGGGACATTTCTAAAATTTCTTTTTTGAACGAACGGCGGGGCGGATCCATAACTTTAAGAGTCTCGGCGGAAAAAGGGTCATAGGTCTCACCATCAATAGTCATCTTGATGTAAAACTCCTGCATGCCGAGGTTTATCATATCTTTCACATCAAAGATTGGCGCCATCTCTGGCTTCAGTTTTACCGCATCATCACCACCAACTCGGAAAATAATAATACTTCCCACGTTTCCAAGAACCGCGGCCTGAACGCGAGGTAGAAGCTGACTAACATACTGGTGAGCCACGGTTAAGCAAAGACCATATTTTCGAGCCTCGGAGAGAATGTTCTCGAAGGTTTCGGTCACTAAGTTTTGAAACTCGTCTACATAGAGATAAAAATCGTGGCGATCTTTCTCGGGAAGACTAGCGCGGGCCATACCGGCCTGCTTGATCTTAGTAATAAACATTGCCCCAAAGAAACTTGAATTTTCTTCTCCGAGCTTTCCCTTGGCAACATTAATCAGGATAATCTTCTTCTGCCGCATCAGCTCTTCGAGATCAATGCGGTTTCCTTTCTGACCAAAGATATTCCGGAGCATCGGATTGGACAAGAACTGGCCGAGCTTGTTTACCAGCGGAATAATGGCATCGGTATCAAACTTTTCAGACCAATCGGCAAACTCAATTGCCCAAAAGCGCTTCACCATATCGTCCTCAATGTGCTCGACCACTTTTTGGCGGTAGTTGCGGTCGGTGAGCATCGAGATCATCCCCCTCATCGTAGCGTGAGGATAGTCGAGGAGCGCTAAGCAGGTGAAACGGAAAACGTGTTCTAAGCGCGGAGTCCAGTTGGCACCGAACTGTTTTTGCATAACCTCGATTAATCCCTGGGTTAGCTGGTGCTTGAAATCAGGATCAACGTTCGCTAAGGGATTAAAAGAAACCGGGTAATTGAAGTCTGAGGGGTCAATCAATACCACATCATCAATACGGTTCTCTGGAATAAAATTGAGCATAGCTTCAACCACATCACCGTGGGGATCCATTAGACAAAGACCGTGACCGTAGGCAATATCCTGTCGGAGCATCAACTCTAAAAGCTTGGTCTTGCCAACACCGCTTTTACCAATGATATACAGATGGCGCCTGCGATCCACTCGCTTGATGCCAAAAATGAAACGCTTTTCTTCGAGAGCCGCCACATAGTTCGTGCGACCAATAAAAGAAGCTTCCTCCGGCTTTACCCGCCCATACATTGGAAGGTCTGGTGGCGGGGGCGCGTATTTAATGATCTGTATTTTTCCACCTCGTGGCATATTAGAGTTATAGCGCTTTTACTTCTTTTAGGAACCTTTCATACGAGTCTAGGGCTCGTTCGGCTTCATCCGCCGAAACTTTAAAATCTGGGGAGTGAACGAGGTTGTTTCGAAGACGGTGGGCTCGCCAAACATTATCAAGTTCTTTTATCTCGTCGGGAGAAAACTGCCCTAGTCGATCAGCCATATGCTCCCCCTCTAAACCCAGACTCTTTAAAACATCATCAACCACCTTATCGGCTTCGATGACCGACAAAGTCATGGCTTCCGGCGTACCCAACATGAATTTCTTTATTACCTTATCCCATCGTTCTCGAATAATTTTTTCTCCCAGATTAAGGATGCGTTTTTCCGGCGCGCGAAGAGGATGGAGATTAGGACGGTAGTGTAAAGTCTGGTAAATAGCATATGAAATACCGAAAATAAGAGCGGCATCGTAGACGATGAAAAACCACTTCAAAAAAGCAAAGTAGCGTATCCAGAAATCAGGTTGGGTAAAAAAATCCATAAGTTCTTATATACTACTGAAATTTCTCTAAATCATCCTCGGCGCCAAAGATGGCAAGTCCAGAAGGCGGACCAGCCTTGCGGTGTTCTGCGCGCTTCATATGAGGAGCGGTTAAGACACCCAGTGTTGGTGGATGGAAAAGCGTAGCTAGGCACTGCGTGGTCATCAAAAACTTTTTGGTTTTGAAGTTCCAGTCGAAGAAGTAAGAGTCTATTAGTTTTCCTATGAAGGTGTCGGATCCCATTTCTCTCCCTCGATAGTTATAGAGCATACGCTGTTTCTTGTATTCGTTACGCCAATTCGGAAAGATATAAGGGGGGTTCCAAATGAGAGTACGCGTGGCTATCGGATGGTTCTGAACAAAGGAATTCAGGTCGGCGGCCGCATACTGGTTGAATGCTCCAGCCAAACCACGGCGAGGAAAACTGTCGTAAAAAATGGATTTTGGAGAAAGATAGACGAAACGAATAATGGTCTCAAAGGCTTTTTTAGAGAGGTTATTCTCTACTGCTTCTAGGATATTGGTTTCTCCAGGAGTTCGCATTACATAGGTGCTCTTTGTCTCCTCCTCTTTATGAGACCTTGATTCAAAATGAGGCAAAGGACCACCTGGAAAGTTAACGAAGGTGGTAACCTTTTCTTTGTTTTTTTTCTGCGACTTATTCTCTTTAATTTTTTGAATGACGCCTTCAAACTCCTCATACCAGTGATCTTCGGCCGGAGCAATGAGAATTTGGATACCGACAAGCTCTTCGTTTTTAACCTTACTCAAGACCTCCAAAAAGGTGGAGATTGGGTCAAACTGTTTACTCTCATCTGGAGATTCAAAATCTCTATAGGTCTTAATCGGATAGGCGGCAGGTTTTGTGGTGTAAAGTTCGGTACCCCAAAGATCGTATCCCTGGCGATAACACTCCTGCATATTAGCCGGGAAACGGGTGATATAGTCATCTACCTGGACCAACTCCAAATCCGGGTAGTACGAAAAGAAAGCTGCCTCAACGAGAGGACGATACTTATGATAAAACCGAATATAGAAATGAATCTCGCCTCCAAAACTAACCATCTCCAAACAAAACCAGCGGGTTATTTCTCCGTCTTTATAGGATTCTTCAAAATTTGTGGCAACATTCCGCAAGGCATGCAGAGACATTAGAACCTGCTCCATCGCCTGAGGACTCTTACTGACCTCGCGAGGAATAACGATCTCGAGTATTGTCCACTCCATCCCGTGCTCAAAATGCTTCTGTCTCCAGGCAAGCCAGGAAGATTCAAAGAGAGGAACGAGAAATAAAAATAACCAAAACCACCAAAGAGATAAAATAAAGGCAGGAATATTCTGTGCTAGTTCAGCCATACTGTATAAGTGTAGCCTAGAACCTACTTCAAAACCACTTTCCGGTCGCGATACAAAATAATCTTCTAGGCTTCCCGAACCTGATACAGACCGTCGTTCCGACGATGAAAGTTCTTTTTGTTTTGCAGGTTGGCAATCACCGTGTTGGGCTTGAAAAATCGTTCCTTCTGAACGGCAAGCACAATCTCCTCACTTGAAAGAGGCCCCTTATTCTTCAGGATACGAGCAATAACATCTCGGGCGGTACCAGGTTCAAACCCATGCTCCTGGAGGGCGTACATGCCCCGACCAACTAGAATGAATCGCTGATCTTTGATGAGTTCATTATGGACAGTTGGTACGAGGGCCAGCTTCTTACCCAGGCCAACATCATTGATTGATCCAGCAATTTCACGGAAGTGCATTGGCTCACGCTTCTTCTTCAGAATAAGATAGATACGATCGCGAATTGTCTGGGGCTGGATTTCCGGCCAGGCAGCCATACCAAAATCGCCGAAAGCATTCACATGAAAAGCCTTTGAGACAGAGACGCAACGCTTTGCAAAAGCCTCATCACCTTTTTCGCTCCTAACAAAATCAC
>JBBUHS010000061.1:0-11432 GCA_038055675.1 Patescibacteria group bacterium
GAATGAAAACTCTGAATGATTTTTTTGAAGCCACCGACTTCTTTTTTTCTATCGAGAACTATTCCGCCAGCCTCCTCATTTCTAAAAATCAAACAAAAGAGAACACCTTAGAAGTTCTGCGCGCCCTGAAAACCTCTCTTTCGGAAGTACCAAATACCTTTGATCGATCTATTTTTACGCTCAAGATAGAACCCTTAGTAGAACGGTGGGGGAGGGGAGGCGTCCTCTGGCCACTCCGAGTAGCTGTCTCTGGAAAAGCCGCCTCGCCCGACCCCTTAGATATTATCGAAATTTTAGGAAAAGAAGAGACTATTAAAAGACTTGAAACTGCTATTGTGAAACTTAATGAACTGGCCTAAACACTCAAAACAAGGAGCTTGGCTTCTTTTTATCTTTCTTTTTTTGGCTCTTCCGACCTGGAGTTTGGGACAGAGCACTTCAACGGCCGAGACAGCTGAAACTTCAGCTACGGATGTTCCGACTCTAAGCGCCGAGGACGAAGAGAAACAAAAGCTTGAGTTTGAAATTCGAAAAAAGAACTTCGAGCTCGATGCTATTAAGGCCGCTATTAAGCAAAACGAAGAAGCTCTTAGTAAAACTCAGGGACAAAAAACCTCATTGCAAAAGGAACTGAATGTCCTTCGAGGACAACAAACCGTTCTCACGAAACAGATCCAGCAGGACCAAACGAGTCTTGAGCGTCTTGGGCTAGAGATAAAATCAATCACCTATGACCTCCAGGATATCCAGGAAGAGGTCGTCACCAAGCGGCAAGCAATTCAAGAACTCCTTCGAATTATGCAGCGAGCCGATGCCACAAACATGATGACTATCATCCTGAGAAACAACTCGCTCGCCGAAAGTATTTCTGAAATCAAAAGTCTGGCCGATCTGAACTTCAGACTTACCAGTGATATTCAAAACCTCAGAAATCTGAACACTGAGTATACTGGCAAGTTGAAAAATTTGAACGAAAAACACAACCAAGTTGAATCTCAGGCTTTTAACCTAAAAAATAGAAAGGTTATTCTAGCTAACCAGGAAAGCCAACGCAAAGTTCTTCTCAAAGAAACAAAAAATCAGGAGGAGGTGTACCAGGAGCATCTAAAAAATGTTTACGCTCAGCAGGAATTGATTGCGAACGAAATTGAGGCGCTGGATGCAAAGCTCCGGGGCGAAATTAACTACGCCCAACTGCCAACAAGTGGAAAAATTCTTATCTTACCAATATCCGGGACCAGTATTACTCAGGGATATGGTGCCACCTCCTTCGCAAAGTCTGGATATCGCGGAAAGTGGCATAACGGTCTTGATCTATGGGCTTCCTTGGGAACACCGATCTTATCGAGTGCCGCTGGTAAAGTCGTGGCCGTAGGGGATCAGGATCGCTACTGCCCTCGTGGTGCTTATGGAAAGTTTATCGTCGTTGAGCACGGCAATAATCTCACAAGTCTTTATGCTCACTTGTCTCGATCGGCGATTAGTGTCGGAGATATCGTAAAACAAGGTCAGACTATTGGATACTCCGGATCAACGGGATATGCCACCGGTCCGCATCTTCACCTCACCGTTTTCGCTCAGCCGACATTTAAGATGGTTGGCAGTAAATCGTGCGGTCCAATGCCTCAAGGCGGTGATGTGAACCCATCTAAGTATCTCTAGTGTGTTATAATAAAAGGAATGAAGAAGGGGCAGTTTGTTTTTTTCTTTTTTCTGGCGTTTTTTATTTTTAGTTTTGACGCAAAAGCTCAAACAGCTGAGATTTATGGTCCTCAGATAAATCCGGAGACCGGTTTTAATACCCTCCAGGAACCTTTTTCTAACTTTTTAGATAGTGCCCTAAATATTAATGTATCTGGCTCATCAAGACCCTGGTTTGTCATTACAAGCCCCGAAGAAGCTCGAAAATCATGGAATCAGGCCAATCACTGGCTTAAGGAAAAAACCGGACTTGACATCTTAGCCTTTTTAAAAGTCATCGGAAACATCCTCGTATTTGTAATTAATGTATCCATTAGCGCTTTGGGAGCAGTGGCTCAGTTTGTTCAGTGGCTTTTATCTTTGATTCCAGGAACAACTCCTTAGGACCGCTTTTTAATAATTCGGTAGGGAAGACCCCTTAATCTTCCTACCTCTAATATATGTCGCAAAAGGTATATTGTGCGACATATATAAGTATACTCCCCTCTAATAAAAAAGGCCGATCACCGATGAGCGGCGTTGGCCTTGTTTGTCCCCTTTCTTCTCTCAGAGAGGGTTCGTCGTTTCCGATCTGAACTCTCATCATTGGAAAATTCCATGCGCTGACTCTGCGACCGCCCCTTTTCTTTCTGGTGGCGGTTTCGTTTAAGTCTCGTCAAATACACCCCCTCGGCTACTTCTTACCCTCTTGAAGCTTTTTGGTCTTGGGACCGTTCCCCCGATCTTGCCATCCAGGCTTCTTCCTGGCTCGATGCGGCTTGGCATGACTGGCTCGCGGCATGCTGGTGCTTCACCTCCTCTCCACCCACAAAAAGAAGCTATTTATTTTTATACTAAATTATTTTTAAAAAATCAAAAAAGTTGCACACAATGCAATAAGTCAGTATAGTGTGGCCAGCCCACCAAAACCAAGAACCTGAAAGGAGGTATCGGGAAGATGCGAAAAACCGATTGGTTTCAGAACCTGCTCACTCTCACTCCCGAAGACCTCGGGATTTTGAGGCGGAGGGTAATGGAGAATCGCGGAATAGCGCGAATCTTTGTCCACCCCTTCTACGAGTACTACTCCCCATCTCAATTTCACAAGCAAGACCCGAAGGCGTTCTTGGCCCTGAATCCCAGGGTCATGGCAATTAAACGGGCATGCTTTCGGCTAGTGGGTAGGAAGAATGCTCCCCCGCTGATCTTTTTCGAAGAGGAGCGTCGTCTCGACGAAACGCGAAAAAGACTTGCTCCGTACATTGGGAAGAATACCGTGTACTACGTTCCAACACTCGCCGATCGTGGGATTCCGAAGACCGAACCTTTTGGAGTACTGGCCGAATCCCCAGAAACTTTCGAGGACTGGAAAGCTGTCTGGGGCGCGGTTATGAAGCCACTCCTTGGGGCGGGCATTCATTCCGCAATCGTCGGAGGAATGTTTCTCGAGATTTTCCATGAGAAAGACAGGGTCGTGAAGCCTCGAAACATTCATTCCTATCGAGCGGCCAGGCGAAGGCAGGGTGCGAGATACACTCTTTACGATATTCAGTACTGCGCGGGCAGTGTCGTAAAGGAGATGTCTCGACACTTTGTGGTCGTTCAGGTTTCTTGTCTTGCCCACCCCCATTCCTACGGGGACATCAAACGAGTTGAGCAGGGAGGACATTCTTCTCCGCTCTACCCTACTACAGCTCAGCGACAATCATCCGTCGTCTGAGCTTTTTTTATTTGTTTTCCAATGAACTCAGCCTGGTTTATAATGGATTGATGCCAAAATCGAAATCGAACAACCTCAGCATTCACTTTATTGGCATCGGCGGAATCGGGATAAGTGCGCTGGCACGCTGGTTTTTAGCCCAAGGATGGGCTGTAAGCGGCTCCGACCTTACGGGGAGTGATCTCACCACAGAACTTAAAAAGGAGGGTGTCGAAATTAAAATTGGACACAAGAAATCAAACCTCCCGAAGGAAGTAACTATGGCCGTCTACTCTAATGCTATTACTGCGAGTTCTCCCGGCTACATTGAGTTTGAAGAAGCTGAAAAAACAGGTATTAGGCCGATGTCCTACCCGCAAACCCTCGGCTGTTTAACTGAAGTCTATAAAACCATTGCTATTGCTGGAAGCCACGGCAAAAGCACCACTACGGCCCTCATAGGGCTTACTTTAAAAAACTCTTCAATTGATCCAACCATTGTGGTGGGCACAAAGCTCAAAGAATTACATGGTAAAAATTTCCATCTCGGAAAAACAAAGTGGCTGGTGATTGAAGCCGATGAGTGGCGAGGTGCCTTCCTCCACTACCACCCAGATATTGCCGTAGTAACAAATATCGACAAAGAACACTTGGATTTCTATCGCGACCTGAACGATCTAAAGAAAACATTTCTTAAATTTCTCGCGAGAACAAAATCAGGCGGCTCTCTGGTTTTGAACCGCGACGATAAAAACCTCTTCTCTCTCTCCCCTCTTATTACGAAAATAGCTAAGGCGGGAAAACTGAAAGTATTTTGGTACAGTCTGAAAGACAAAAAGACAGCTCTAAAAATTAAAAAAAGTCTCCAACTTCCCGGCCTCCACAACCTCTCAAACGCAATGGCCGCCGCCACGGTTACGGGAAGAATCTTGAAACTGAAAGAAGGGTTTATTTTGAAAGAGTTGGGTAAATATCAGGGTGCTTGGCGAAGAATGGAGTATCGAGGAAATATGAATCCAAAAACAAAAGTTTTTGACGACTATGCCCATCATCCCTCGGAAATTAAAGCTACGCTTCAGGCTTTTCGAGAAAAGTTTCCAAAATCAAATATCGTCTGCGTCTATCAAGCCCACCAGGCAAAACGTCTGAAGGCTCTCTACAAAGATTTTATCGGCGCATTTTCGGATGCTGATTCTCTTGTTTTTCTGCCAACGTACGAGGTAGCCGGTCGGGACAATAAAGAAAAGGAATTCACCTCAGAAAAACTCGCTCAAGATATTTCGAAAAAAGAACCGGAGAAAAAAGTAGTCTATCTGAAGAACCCGCAGAAAATCAAAAGTGTGGTTGAAGAATTACTAACCACCAACCCCTATCCCCTAACTACTGTGGTGATGATGGGCGCTGGCACTGTGGTAAACTATACTCCCCTTCTCCTTTCATAAATATGTTTGATAATTACACTAGCATTGAGAACTTCAAAGAAGTCTGCGGTTATACTATAAACGACGCTTGGTATCCGCGCGTGACGAAGATCCTCTCCATAAAAGCCAAACCAGCCCTCTATCGGTACTATGGCGAAGCGGCTAGTTATAAAGCCGCCCAAGCCGTTACTGAAAAATCCGCCGAAGAAGGAACCCTCGTGCACGAAGTTTCTCAGGCTATCTTACTTGGAAAAGATCCCGAAGTTGATCCATCAATTAAGCCCGCCATTGATGCTTTTAAAAAGTTTCTGAGTGAGAAAAATATTCAGACCTCGCCCGAGTATATAGAAAGACGAATCGTTCACTACGACCACCGTTATGCTGGAACCATCGATGCCTTGGCTTTAATCGATGGCCAGTTCGGAGTAATGGACATTAAAACCTCGCAAGCCATCTATCGAGACTACAACCTCCAAACTGCCGCCTACATGGACTCCTTGAAACACGAATTTAACCTCCAGAATCGCTGGATCCTTCGGATTGATCAGATTCAGTACTGCAACCGCTGTCACGCCACTCGTCGTACCAAGGGAGGCCGTGAAAAGGTTAGGAATAATCGCTCGCCATGTCCCCAGGGGATGCACGACTGGGGACCTATGCAGGGAGAGATAGAACTTCAGGAATTTCCCCTCTGGGAGGATGATTTTCAGGGTTTTTTAGCCGCTAAAAGACTCTGGGAGTGGGAAAATTACGACTGGCTAAAGAAGGTCGGCTACTGACCCCTTAGCGGCTCAAAGACCAAGTTTTGGCTGTTCAATAATGATTGGTGCCCTGTTATTTCGACTGGCTAAAAGATAGCCTGAAGCAAAGCTGGTGGTAGAAACAAGCAGGATGATAATGATCCAAAATATCTCCTTTTCATGGTTCCTAAGCCAAGCCGACATTTTTGACATTTTTCCCATTATACCATAGAATAACTCTCCATAAGGTTACTAAAGAATGTATAAGAAATGGCACATACCAAAGCCCTAGGCTCTACCAAATTAGGACGAGATTCGGAATCAAAACGCTTGGGTGTCAAAATTCAGGACGGCCAGGTTATTAAAACTGGACAGATTATTATTCGCCAACGTGGATCAAAATATGCCGAAGGCACGAACGTGAAGCGTGGTGGCGACGACACGCTCTACTCAATGAAAGATGGCACGGTGAAGTTCGATACCAAGCAGAAAACGAGTTTTGATGGCACCCGTCGCAAGATTAAGGTTGTCTCTGTAGTATAACTATTATAGTAGCCCCCACTCCCCTCCTAAGGTCTACTTCGAGAATATACTCTCCAATATCTTTTAGGGGATGCGGAAGCAGCACCTCTACCACCTCATCCGTAATGAATCCGGCTTCGCGAAGTCCGGACAAAATAGTGTCTTTGGAAACTGACCCGAATATTCGTCCCCGATCATCGGCTTTGACCAGAAAAGTAATTCTCTGGTCTTTTAGTTTTTCGGCAAGTTCTTTTCGGTGGACGGCGAGCTGAGCCTCGCTCTTATCTTTCGCCTCTCGATTTTCTTCCACCTTTTTTAACTCTCCTTCCGTCGCGACAATCGCAAGACTATTCGGGAAAAGAAAGTTACGAGCATATCCCGAAGAAACTTCCTTTATTTCTGAACGACGCCCAACACCCCGAACATCTTTCAAAAAAATGACTTTCATCCCGCTAGGAATAGACTAGAACTAAGACTCTGTAAAACATATGAAATCATGGTTCAGTTATTATATGAAGATTTTTCGTTTCAATCGGGTCATGATTTCTAACCAAACTCATGAAGTCCTAAAAAGTGTTGAAATTTTTGGTTTCAAAACCTCTTTTGCTTTTTTAAGCTGAGGGTCTAACTGTTTTACAGTAGACGATGCCTTGCCTGAGTCTTCTGGAATGACTACGGGATAGTCCGGCTTCAAACCATTACCCTCTAGTATCTGACCCCCCGGTAAGACCCAGTGAGCGATGGTCATCTTAATGGCCGACCCGTCTTTTAAGGTCTTCAGTTCCTGAATAGTTCCCTTGCCAAAACTTTTCTGCCCAACCAGTTCTGCTCTCTTATGATCCCGAAGTGCCCCAGCTAGAATCTCAGAAGCGGAAGCTGATCCCTCGTTAATAAGAACGACGAGCGGAATCTTCTGGAGACTACCATCTCCTTCGGCTAAGAAACTTCTTTTTTCTTTTAGACCCTGCTCAGTTACAACCAAGGTACCTTTTGGCAAGAACCAACCCGCCATATCAACCGCTACTTCTAAGTAGCCTCCCGGATTATTTCTTAGATCGAGAACGATGCCACCGATTGGCTGAGTGAAAGCCTTCTTCAGGGCCGCCGCCATTAACTGGCTAGCGTTTGCGTTAAAGCTATGCAAACGAAGATAAAGAATATTCCCATCCTGAATTTCAGAATCAATTGTGGGAAGACTAATTTTTTCTCTTTTTATAGTAACTGGCTTAACGTTTCCCCAACTTTCCCTAAAGACCGACAGCGTAACAGTTGAATTTTGGGGACCACGAATTAAACTAACTGCCTCATCAACCTGAAGATTCTCTGTTGAGGTGCTATTAACAGCAATAATTAAATCACCAGCTAAAATTCCCGCGCGCATAGCCGGACTCCCCTGAAGCGGGGAAATCACTACAAGGCGACCGCCGCGAATACCGAGCTCCGCCCCAATGCCTCCAAAACTACCCTGAACATCCTGTTGAAACCGAGTATGATCAATTGGCTTAAAGTACTGAGTGTAAGGATCGTCCAGTGCCTGTACGAGTCCTCGTACAGCACCCTGAACCTTATCTACATTAGCCACCTTATCATGACGCAAATACTCCTGATCAATGACATCCCAAGCCTGCCAAAATGTCCCAAAATCAACCTGCTCCGGCTTCTTGTCTTCTAGGCCCGTCACTCCTTTCACTAAGACTGTCTTTGGCGTGTCCTGACCCAGTTGAAAACCCAAAAGATAGCCTCCGGTGAAAATTCCGAAAAAAAATACACATCCAATAAGTGCTTTTATAATTATTCCTCTCATACCAGTGTATTATTGTACCGAAAAATTATGCTTATCACAAATTTGGATAAATAGAAGGTTTCGGTTAGAATAAGCCCAAGATGGACAAAGATTTTTTAGAAACGCTACGGGAGCGTGCCAAAAAATCGAAAGTCTATCGGCCCTACCAATTAACCGGCCTTGAACTGTCAGAAATCCTTGAGGACGAAAAACATAAGGCCCTCTATATCAAACTAGCCAAGGAACACGGCGCCGAAAAGCTCATTATGCTCGCGAAAGGGGTGGCCGAAAGAAAAAATATTCAAAACAAAGGAGCTTATTTTATGAGACTCCTTTCTGATCAAAAAAATGGTGCACGACCATATCTTTATAAACAAGAACGAAAAAGAAAATCACTTCCTGAGACAAAAAACAAAAGAAGTTGATTTCACTTCTTTTTCTCCGGCTGAGCGAAAATCCCTCATTGAAAAAATGAGAAAGATGATGCGCGCCGCTCGTGGCGTTGGCCTCAGCGCGAATCAGATTGGACTTCCTCACCGCATGTTTGTCGCTGAAATACCAAGCCAGGACGGAATTCTCAAGTTCTATGCGGTTTTTAATCCAACTATTGAGAAGTATTCTAAAGAACAGGACTTCCTTGAGGAGGGATGCTTGAGCGTCCCAGGAACTTATGGCGAGGTTAAGCGCTCTCTTGAGGTTGTGCTGAAGGGACTAGATAAAAACGGGAAGGTGGTGAAAATGAAAGCCTGGGGACTTTTGGCGCATGTCTTTCAGCATGAAGTTGATCACTTAGACGGAAAATTATTTATCGATAAAGCCCGTGAAGTTCACGAAACCCCTACTACGAAAAGACTTCAGAAGAGAGAAAAACACTCCCGGACAGGAAAATAGATATACACATGAAATATGTTTTTTTTGGTAGCCCTCGATTTGCTGCTATCATCCTCGAAGAGTTGATCGAAAATAACACCCCGCCTCTCGCCGTTATCGCAAGCCCAGACCGACCAACAGGAAGAAAACAACTAATCACGCCTCCGGACACAAAAATTCTCTGCCTGAAATACAATATTCCGATTCACCAACCGGAGAAACTGACTCAGTCCGAGCTTGCTCCCTTAGCCCAAGAAGTCGATTTTTTTCTGGTTGCCGCCTACGCTAAAATTATTCCTCTTTCAGTACTCAACCTTCCTCGTCTAGGCACCATTGGAATACATCCCTCTCCCCTGCCGAAATTTCGAGGAGCCTCACCAATCCAGTCCACCATTCTCACAGGAACCCCTGAGGCAGGAGTAAGTCTCTACCTAATGGACGCGGCTGTTGATCACGGCCCAGTTCTCCGAACGACTCTTCTTGATACCTATAAACCGGATGCTTGGAACTATCAGACTCTAGAGAAAGCCTTGGCTGAACTCGGGGCTCAAACCTTTTCTCAGGTGATGCCCGACTACCTCGCGGGCAAGTTACAACCAACTCCACAAGATGAATTTCAAACTAGCATGACCAAGAAATTCAAAACTGCAGACGCTAAGATTGAAGAAGTAAATCTTGAAACAGCTCTCCGCGGAGAAAATATCGAAACTACCCGTTCTGTTCTTCGAAAAATTTTAGCCTTCTCTCGAGAGCCGGGGGCTTGGACGATTCTCAAAAAAAACCTCCAAGTTGGAAAAAATATACTTCCAGCTTCGCTGAGAATCAAAATTCTTGATGCAGAACTAAAAGAAAGCCGCCTTGTCCTGAAACTGGTCCATATTGAAGGGCGAAAACCTCAGGTTGTCGAAGCCTAAGAGCTAGCGCTTCAACTCCTCCAAGTTCTTTTCTATTTTCTCGGATATGGCTTCAACTGCCCGCTCCTCCCACATTAAAGAGAGAATCTCCTCATCACTCCAGCCGGCGCTTCGAAGTTCTCTGCTAATATCTTCGGTGGTCATCTTTTTAGCACGAGCCTGCCTCAGATAAAGGAAAGATTTATGTTGTGATTTCAGAGCGAGGAGATTCCGGAGATCTATGTAAAGTCCTTCGAGATCCTTATTAACCATCTCCGACTGCTTAAAGAGTTCGAGGTCGGCTTTTTCTGGAAGTAAATCTTGGATCTTAATCTGTATGTTTTCTCCAAGCTTCTTTCTCGTTCTCCATCCAAAAACTAGGAACCAGATAAGAAGAAGGATGAAGAGTAGGGCGATAGCAAGGATAACGAAGAGCCATACGCTCGACTGAACAACAAACTCGGCGGTGGACTCAGTTGTGTTTCCAGCTTGGTCAGTAGCGATCACCCTAATCTTTCTTGTTCCCCATGGTTCATACGGTAACCGTACAAGATGGTAGAGTTCGCTTGAGGAAGCGCTCACCGTAGTAATCTTTTCACTATTCACAAAAACCTCGTACTGTACAACTCCGGAAAGATCATCCTTAGTTCCAAAAACAATCTCGGGAGTGGTATTCTTAATATCAAGTCCGTTTACGAGCTTAATGACGAATGGTTGTGGTGGTTGACTGTCAATCTGAATACTAAAGTGGCTTGGCCTGCTCCAGCCAGATGGTTGCCGAGCGCGAGCGTGGAAATACCATATGCCGTCATTAAGTTCCGAACTCGTATATGAAGTAACAACTTCTCTGGCGGTTGTGGGCGGAGTAGCAGTCGCGTTTTCGTCTACAAGAGCACTAATAGCCAAGGTTCCTGTTGGAAACGACATTAAAATCTCGGGTGCGCGACTGCTGTACCATTTGGTACTGTCTGGATGCGTTTTTGAAGTAATAACCACAACTCCCTCCGACTGGGGCGGCGGAGCCGGACGAGCGGCCAAAAGGGTAATCGTGGCCCCCCGATCACCATCAGTAATATTCGTTCCCTCTCCGTCATTTGCGAGAATACTCGCTGACTGGAAATCAAGAACGGCCTCACCCGTCACCCGACCCCGAAACGTAACGGTCAACACACGGCCACCATAACCACTGAATCCCGGATTAAAAGTTACTCCCTCGAATCGAACAGTTCCTTGGCTATTGGAAAATGTAGGCTGTTCAACCCAAAAATCGATTGTCGCTCCTTTTGTTAGACTAACCACTTGAAGTTTGTCGGCTGGAAAATTAACGACACCAGAAATGGCATTAGCGGCTTGAGTCGGCGAATCAAGAACAACGTAAGAAGTAAAACTTTCTCCGATAGAATAACTGCCCGCCCCTGGGAACAGAGAAAGAGTGGCTGCTTCCGCGGGGAGAGTGGCGACTAGACTAACCAGGAAAACGAAAAGGAGAAGTATGGTAGGTTTGTGATTCATTCCGTATTAGGCTTTCTGAAAGATTCTTCTCTTACTCCATAATAATAACAAAATAATGAAGAAGATGAGTATCAGTAGCATCATGCCAAACGGCCAGCTTCCAGAAACAGCCTGCGGGTGGCGAGCAGAAACCTTTGCTACAATGAAGTTCCTAGAACGATCAACGGCTCGGACATAGATATCGCTTCTCAGGCCCTGGTCTTTTAACTCATAAGGACTTTCGGCCCTCTCCCAGAGAGAATCTTGATCAACAGGCTGGTGCCCGGATCGAACCTCCAAAACCTCATAGTGATCAATCCCTGACTGCTTATC
>JBBUHS010000062.1:0-2344 GCA_038055675.1 Patescibacteria group bacterium
ATATGGGAATACTATTGCGCCACAGATAATTCTAGATGAATGATTTTTAAGGTATTACCGATCATCACTCTTATTCTTATTACGGCTTTCGGAGCTGTGTTTTTTAATTTTTACGGTGATCGATATTTCAAAGATCAGACATTTTCAGGCGTTATTCAGATTTCTGAAATTCCTCAAAGTCTCAAAGGAGTAGAGATGACCACTTATAAAAGTTCTTATGGGTACGAGATTACATATCCAAAAAGGTGGGTGATTAAAGATATTACGAATGTTTTTTATAAGCGGACCCTGAGTACATATATGGTCATGCCAGAAAAGATTAACGATCCAATTGTTCAAGATCAGGTCCTCACGATATCAGTTGAAAGTAAAACTCTCAAAAGTTTTAGAGACGAAGTGAGTGAAGGAAAGGATATAAGAATTAAATCGCTTAATGACCTGATTCCAGTTGCCATAAACGGTTTTAATGGCTTCCAGAAACCTTTCGAGAACCAAGAATCATTTTATTATTTAGAGAGTAATAAAAAACTTTACTCACTTCACTTCCACTTCGATCCTTCACTAAGAATATCTAAAGAAGAAGCCCTATGGGTTCTATCAACATTTAAAATCGTGGATGCAAAATAAAATATTACTTATAATTGCTGTCAAAATTATAAACAAGTAGGACATTGCAATCTTTGGGCGGAGAGTCCTGGAGAAGGAAAGGGGAGTACTTTTGCGGTTCGCTTGAAGGAGGTGTGATCTCGTGATTGACTTTCAATTTTTTTGGATTTATCAATAAGGTAGAGGAAGGGAGGAGTAAATTTATGGAGCCTCACGACCTAGTCATTAGGGGTCTTGAAGGTTGGCGGGTTATCAAAATGACCGAAGTTTATGAGGTGGATGAAGGGGGAAAGAAAACCAGGACACGCGGGTTTTTCAAAGACGAGAATCTGGCAAGGCTCTACGCGGTAAGTAAGGATGAGCCTGACAAGCAGGTTCAGAATCGGGCCGAGTCTTGTTTTGTTCTCTGGGATGGTCAGCAAGGATTCCGCATCGGAGATTGGGGGTCAGGCTTCTGCGAAGGTAAGGTGGCTCAAGAACTCCGCACGGCGGTCATTGCTAGCCTGCCAGTCCTGGAACAGACTCTCTTCAGTATATAACTGCTGCATGGTTTGCCCTGCAGCTTTTTTTTATTGAAAATAAAAAAGCCGACCATTTGGGGTCGACTAAAGTTGCCAGGGGAGATCAGTATTGGGATTTCGGGAAGCGCTCGAGGGGGGGAGTAGGCTGTGAAGATGAAGTAGCCGACCAGACCCCAGCCGAGAACTGAAAACCCGAAGAGACGAGGGAAGTCTTCGGAAAAGGAATAGATCAGTCCGGCGAGGACTATTGCGATGACGAATCACCCGAGTCTTTCTTCGATCTGCCGTTCTGGTCCTGCGACGCGAGGGAGATCGTTCGCCAGAAACCAGAGAACGAAGGCGATCGCGATCGTTGTTGCGATAAGCTGGAAGATCATAGTTCCACCCCTTGGCTAAAGGTTTTCGACGAGCAAGCTGATTTTATCATGATTCTAGGAACCCCTCTTGGGACACGTTGTTCACAGGTTACTGAGGAATATGCACCGTTACCCGAACTTCTATTTTTACTTCGACCAGTACAAGGCACTCCAAGCTTGGAATTACTGGAATGCCCAAGACATTATCTTCCCTTACAATGCCATATTACCGAAGGGAGAAATTGGTATCAATCCGGCTTATCCAAATTTGAAATATAAAATTTTTACAACCAGTATCTCTAAGAAGAATGGATACACTTACATTACACCAGAAGAAAGGATGCCACTTATTATCGAGCCGAGGTTGGCAGAATTACAAATGTTACTTATGAGAACAAAGTAGTAAATAAAATGAAAAAATATCGAAAAGAAGTTGATCTCATTCGAAAGCTTCGCGCGATAGCTGAACGTGTGAAGAAGGACAAGTCCCTGGGGCCAGCTTTTCGTGTTGTTCTTACCCAGCTTTCGCGAGATATCGATTCAGCACTTTCTTTCTGGAATCATCGCCCAGCCCAGACACAGCTATTAAAGCCAAGCTCGGAATCGCTACAAATCGGAGGGGGGAGTCGTTACATTGAGGGTTTCGTCAATCTAGATATCTTTCCACCAGCGGATATTATCTGGGATTCTCGGTATGGTCTACCGTTCCCTTCCGAAAGCTTTTCTTTCGTTTTTTCAGAACACTTTCTTGAACATATAGACTTTCCTGTTTCTGTCAGGCGGATTTTGAAAGAAACATACCGAGTCCTAAGGCCAGGAGGAAAAATTTTTATTGCCGTCCCAAATGGAGGTAAGGCTGTT
>JBBUHS010000063.1:0-1276 GCA_038055675.1 Patescibacteria group bacterium
AAATTGTCGAGGTACGGCAAAGTGGGATTGCCACAGGATTCTTGGGTATAGCAAGTGGAGCGCTCGGGATGGGATGCGCCGCATGCGGATCATTCCTGCTCACGAGTGGACTTTCGCTGGTTGGCGCGTCCGGCATTCTTGTATTCCTACCACTTGCTGGTGCTGAATTCGGCATTCTTGGAGTGATTCTGATCTCGATCTCTATCTATCTCACCGCCGAGCAAATCCAAAATCCTGCGATCTGTTTATCATGAGCTTGTCGAACGGTAAAGTTAATAATTAATAACGAATAAATATGGAACCACAAATACCATTAACCAAAAAAGAACGAAAAGAACTTAAACGGCAAGAAAAGCTGGAAGTAAAAGAAACAGTCTCAAAGCAACGTCACACAAAGAAAATACTGCAATGGATCGGGTGGAGTGCTCTTGGAGTTGCGATTGTCGGAGGCCTTGTCTGGCTTGTTGCGTCACAGCCCGAAACTCCAGAATCCGAGATTGTCTCTAGGTCTGGATTTCATTGGCACCCAGAACTTACCATCTACATCAAAGGAGAAAAAATGGAAATTCCGGAAAACAGCGGCATTGGTGCGGTTCATCAGCCGATACATACTCACGATGACAGCGATCAGGGAGTTGTTCATATGGAATTTCAAGGGCTTGCGCGAAAGCAAGATGTAACACTCGGCCAGTTTTTCAAAAACTGGGGCAAAGATATGCGCTCATTCGGCGCGAACATGAAAATGACAGTAAACGGAAAAGAAAGCACTGAGTACGAGAACTACGTCATGCGTGACAAGGACAAAATTGAGTTACGCTTTGATTAGAGTTATACACATCGTTTTGCTTGACCAATAGGGTATGGGGGTACACACTAATTGTGTAACCTTATGAAATATCTCGCATCATTATTGCTAATAATGAGTTTTGTCGGAATAGGTGTTTTTGGCTTTGCAATTTTTGATCATGCAATGATGGACGGTTCAAACAGTGGTTGCGTTGCTTCAGCCATAGACGGAACAGTGTGCCCTACGAGTATTATGAGTATGACTTTGCACCATATCTCTGCCATACAGACACTTACGACAGCATTACCATCGAGCTCGAGTTTACTTTTATTGCTCGCATCCCTTATCTCAGTTTCGATATTTCTATTCGATAAAAATATACTTCTTCCAAAACTAGAATCTTTGCCTCAGCGTCGACGAGACCTGACGCTCCATTCTCTCTATAGCAGACAAAAAATAGTTTCCTGGCTTTCTCTATTTGAACTTAGT
>JBBUHS010000064.1:0-2129 GCA_038055675.1 Patescibacteria group bacterium
TAACATAATGAGAAAGTGTTTAAATGGGAAAAGCCTAGCGCATCCGGCTAGGCTTTTCAACATAGCTTGAATTTCTAAAGCGAATTTATCTCTGCGTCTAACTGCTCCATCTCCGAGGTGGTACTTCCGGTATCGATCTGATCGATATCAGCCTGAATACTCATCGTCGTATCATTCTCTCCAGCTCCTGTTGTTTCGGTTGTCGAAGAGGATACCTCTGGAGAAGTCGTGGGTGGCAATCCATTTGTCTGGAGCCACCACATAATCACGCCGAGCAGTACAACGGCTATAATGACGATAATGGTGATAAGTGTTCCTTTGTTGTTCATAAGAAGATTTTAGTTTAAGAATTTTTACTGAACGGTTCCCGATACTGTGCCAGAAGATTCGATGGTTGAAGTTGGGATCGTTACTTCATTAATTCGAGGAATCTGAGCTAAGACAGTAGCTGCTTTTCGAACGGCCTCACGAGCTGCTTTTACAAGATCTCTTGCCTTCTCGAGGTCATCCCGTAGTGTCTTCCGAACAGCACCCAGGTCATCTTTCAGCTTGTCCTCGCCAGAAATGGTGACGGAATAGGTCTTACCAGCCTGAACAAGAACAGCAGCCCGAGCAGTGGCAATAGCGCTACTGGCATTCAAAATTTCAGCTCTCACCACGCTAACATCAATGCTATTGTCCTCGGCTTTGTCAGCTCGAGAAGAAATTCTTCCTAAGACATCGCTCATCTGGTCCAAAGCCTTCGTGAAACCGTTCGTGGCATTTTCATTCACCTTGCCAAGATTCTCGCCAACATTCACGGCAACCTGCTTCTTACGCTCATCTTTGAAATTTTGAATTCTCTTTTGTAAAACCTCACGATTAGCTTCCAACTTTGTCTTAATCAACTCTCTCTTTTCTTTTACTGTGTCTAGAAACTTTGTCCGAGCCGCTTCAATTCCCACTCGAGCCTCCATGCGAACGGCTTTTACTCCTTCACGCATTCCTTGAAGTTCTCCAACGACCCGCTGCCGGATTTCTCCGGGCTTGGTTGACGAGTTATTCCTGGCTTCAGTGCGAATATCCTTAATATCTCCTCTTGTTTCAGTCCGAATATCTTTCACGTCTTCTCGCCTCTCTCCCCGAATATCTCTGACCTCTCCGCGAACTTCTTGGCGAGCATCTTTAATTTCACCCCTAATTGCACGGACCTCTCCACCAGGACCTCCCGGGGGCATACCAGAATTCGATCCAACCGGCACCTGAGCAAAAACCGACAAAACACTTACTGACATCAATGCCAATACTAATAATGATTTACGCATGTATTCATTAAACCACTAAGAAAGCCGAGAGTCAAAAATGGCTGTGGAAAACTAATCGAAAACTTTCCGAATAAACTTCTCCGAAGTTTCTCCTTTTCTTTCAAGAGTGAATCCTCCTTTCTTAAAACGAATAATTGTTGATGGTTTTTTATTTAAAGCTCCACCATCAAGATAAAAATCAACGTGATCACTAAAATAGTTAGAAGCCGCTTTGACGGTGCGGGCAGGTTTCAGTCCTTCTGGATTTGCGCTGGGCGCGACCAAAGTACCGGTTTTTGAAATAAGCGTTCTCAACCATTTGCTTTTCGGCACCCGAAAAGCCAAAGACTTAGAACCGCGATGTAAATAAGAAAACTTTTTCGCATTACAAGAGAAGATTACGCTTACTGGTCGTTGCCACAACGCGGTAAGAATACTTTTTTCTTTTGGAGATAGTGAAATACCGAAACGAGAAATATCTTTTATATCGGAAATGAGAATAATCAGCGGTTTTTTCGGATTTCTTTTTTTGATAAGATAAATTCTTTCGACAGTTTTCTTTTGTAGTGCTTGTCCCACAAGACCATAGAGAGTATCCGTCGGCAAAATACCAATACCACCGTCTTTTATTATTTCTAACACCCGAGAAGAAACCCTCATATTTTCTTCTTTTTCCTTATGAAAAGAATAAGGGTGATGCCGAGGCCAAAAATAGCAACCGCTCCTAAAATATAGCTCTCGAGACCCGAAAAAACGCCAGCATACTCTATATAGGCCTCCTTCAACCACCAACCAAGAAGCGCAATAGGTAGGGCCCGTAAAACACCCCCGATAAAGCTAACTACA
>JBBUHS010000065.1:0-9743 GCA_038055675.1 Patescibacteria group bacterium
TAGTTCTCGATAGAAAAAAAGAAGTCGGTGGCTTCAAAAAAATCATTCAGAGTTATCATTCGAGGTTGCTCCAGTGTCACAAGGCGATGAAATGTCTCACTTGGAATACTCATTGGTCCGCGAGCGACGATAAATGAGCGAAGTTTTTTCTCAAGATCTTCCGGAGTAAGGCGATGAATGTGCTGGGCATTCAGCCATAATAACTTCTCTTCGTTGAAGATTGCGCCCCCTTTTTGTACGCGTTTTAAATCGAAGCGTTTAATTATTTCTTCTGGGGTAAGTATCTCTTCGTTTTCCTTCGGATGCCAGCCGAGAAAGCTGGTGAAGTTAATAACTGCCTCACTGAGGTAGCCCATATTTTTATAGTCGGTTAGAGAAACGGAAAGATATCTTTTAGAGAGTTTTTCGCGGCTTTGACCCAAGACCAGTGGTAGGTGAGCATAAAGAGGTTCAGAAAATCCAAGAGCTTTACCAATCAGCATTTGTTTGGGGGTATTCGGAATATGGTCTTCTCCGCGAATAACATGGGAAATTTCCATCAAGTGATCGTCAACCACCACCGCGAAATGGAAGAGTGGAGTTTCCGTATTTTTGGCAATAGGAAAATCGCCAAAAAGAGTTGTGTCAAAGGATATACTTCCGCGAATAACATCTTTAAACTCAATTTTTATTTCCGGAGTTTTGAATCGAATGATCTGAGGCTCTTTACCGACAGGGGGCGCAGAAAGATTGCGACAGTGGCCGCTATATTTAGGAGCTAAACCGTCGGCCATCATTCCTTGCCGTTCCCCTTCGAGCTCTTCTTTTGTACAGTAGCAGTAGTAAGCTTTTTCTTCGGTAAGAAGTTTTTCTAAGTACCTCTTATATATCTCCGTCCGCTCGCTCTGCCTATAAGGTCCAAACGATCCTTGGGTTTTTTCCTCGAGCGTTTCGGGGTCTAATGAACCCTCGTCCCAATCAAGCCCAAGCCACTTCAAACCTTCAAAAATACTAGTTTCATACCGCTTTTCTGACCTCTCCCGATCAGTATCCTCGATACGTACGACAAAGACCCCTCCGTGCTTTCTTGCAAAGAGCCAGTTAAAAACGGCGGTACGGGCTGTTCCCCAGTGAAATGGACCAGTAGGACTCGGGGCTATCCGAACTCGCGGAGGGTTGATTTTGTTCTCCGTCACTCCCCTATTTTAGCACAGAACGGAGCCTGAATGAAGGCCTTTTGAGAGCTATTTATGAGCAATTTTCAGGATTTCCTGAGCCACAATCTGGGCGGCGTTTGGAATGAAAAAAGAACCTGATCCTTGAGACATCGTCTCTTTCACTGCCGGATTTTCCAGAATCTCCTTAATCTGATTCATAAAAATCCCAGACATCAGATTTGACTGCTCTATGATGACCGCCCCGCCGGATTTGGCGAATTCATAGGCATTGAGTCGCTGGTGGTCTCTTCCAGAATTTTGAAGTGGGATAAGAATGGCTGGTTTCTTAAAGGCTGCTATCTCGAAAAGTGAACCGCTCCCAGAACGACTAACAACGAGGTCGGCTGCTGATAAGGCATTTTTCATATCCTCTGATTTTAGGTAAGGAACAGCGTGATATCTTTTTGGGAGAGCGTCCTTAGTTGATATCTCGATCATAGCGGCCCGAGACAGTCTTTGAATTTCTGAGAAGTTGGCTGTTCCTGTCTGATGAATAACCTGAGTAATGTTTGTAATATCTTCTAAATTCGTGACAATAAATTCGTTGATAGACTGAGCGCCCTGAGATCCGCCGATTATTAGTATGACGGGCTCGTTAGGATCAAATCCCATTACCTCCTTAGCTGTTTTTTGAGCTAGCGGACCGGCTAGTAGTATTGGGTTAATGGGTGTTCCGGTAAGGGCTGTTTTTTTCGGAGGGAAGTAGTTTTTGGCGCGCTCAAAACTGACGGCAATTCTCGTAGCGAATCTAGCGGAGATGGCGTTACTGACCCCAGGAACCGAGTCTGACTCATGGATGATAATGGGGATACGATAGAACCAGCCGACGAGGACTACCGGCAAGGATCCGGGTCCGCCTTTTGAAAAAATCACATCGGGCATAAAAAGCAGTAGCTTTATGAAGGCTTGGAGGATGCTCACAAAAAAAAGAGGAATATCGAGAATATTTTTCAGAGAAGCATACCTCCTCCATTTTGCTCCAAGCAGGAAAGTTGTTTCTATGTTTGCTGCCTTCAGTACTTCTGTGTGGGAGTCCTGGGGTCCCAGGTGACGAAGTATCAGATTCATTTTTAATTGAGGCATCATCTCTCGTAGGGCCTCAGAAACAGCCAGAATAGGATTAATATGTCCTCCGCTTCCACCACCGGCAAAAAGAATACGGAGGATATTTTGCTCCACTTTTTTTTCGGCAGCGTTTTTCTTTTTATCTTCTGGGCTTTCCGGTTCTTTGTAATCAATAGTAGTGAACATAGTCTCTTTTCAGCTTATGAGTATTTTGATATATTCGCAATAATCCCGGCCATAGTCATAAAGACAGCTAGGGCTGTGCCACCGAAACTAATAAAGGGAAGGGGCACACCGGTTAGAGGAACAATGCCGGAGATTGCGGCCATATGCATAAAGGCCTGGCCGGCAATAATCGTACCGAATCCAATAAGCAGCATTTTCCCAAAGGTATCACGTAAACTTTTAGCCAGCCAAAATATTTTTATAACGAGGAAACCGAAAACAATAACGAGCGTGGCACTACCAACAAAGCCAAGCTCCTGTCCGATAACTGCAAAAACAGAGTCTGCAATCGGATCCGGCAGAAATTTTACTTTCGCGGTAGACTGTCCGTAGCCAACTCCCCAGACCTGGCCGGAACCAATAGCGATCAGAGACTGGTTCAGGTGATAGCCTATTCCCTCTTCGTTACTAGAATACTTCAAAAATCCGAGTACTCGTTCAAATCGATATGGAGTGATAAGGACAAGGAGCGCTAAGGCTAAAAGACCAAGACTAATAGTACCAAATACGTATTTCCAGGGAGCGCCACTCAAAAAATACATTACCAGACCGGAACCAAGAAGAATGGCAACAGTGGAGGTTGCTGGCTGGAGAGTAAGAATACCCCCGACCATTCCTGAAATAATAAGAAAAGGTATAAAGCCTTCGTAGAGGTTCTTCCTGCGATTCAACTTACTATTACTGAGCCAGGCCGCTAAGTAGAGAATGTATGTAATTTTCATAATCTCTGCTGGCTGAAACGTAATTGGACCAAGGCGTAGCCACCGCTCTGCTCCTCCACTCGCTATTCCAAACTTTGTAAAAACAAGAAGGAGAAGCCCTAGGCTTAAGAGTAGTAGAATAAAAGCCCAGTCCTGGTACCGTCGGTAGTAGATGAAGTATCCCGCCGTAAATCCTAAAATACCCACAAGAAGACCCCTGATTAATTGATGTTTTAGATAATAATAAGAGTCATCAAACCTTACTTTCCCTAGGTGCGAGGAAGCACTGGCAAGCATAACAAGCCCGAAGATAACAAGGAGGAGAAAGGTTGTGATGATGACATAGTCTGGGCTGTGTCCGCCTTTTCGGTAGAAGATTTTCATAATTTAGCTACTCGGTGACGCAACACTTTACCGTGAGGCCGACTCTGCACTTCATGATTTTCAAAGGCAACGTGACCATTCACTATGGTGAATAGTATCTCACCATTACGAAAGCCAGTTAGATCGGCAAAGAAACCTTCTTTAATCTCACCGCGGTGTTCTATGTTGAAAAGGAGGGCTGGTTTTTTAGTGATCCGCTCAATCGCTTTTTCGATAGGCATTATTCTTTTTTCCTCAACCATCGAGAGAAACTTTGGAAACGTTCTACGAGCTCGTTCAGGTTTTAAGATGACCTCGGCAGTTTTTGAAAGGCTGGCCGCGTTTGAGCCAATCAAGCAGCGGGGATGGCCAATTGCTTCGGTGAGGAGATCGGCGTTGATGTTCTCGTAGAATACAGATGCCTTTAATTCAGTCGCAAGCATCAACTTCACGAAAGCAATCCGCACATCTTCTGTGTCATACATTTCCATACAGTCTTTGAGTGAACGGCCAACTAGGAGATCGTTTTTCTCTGCCCGTGAGATGATTATCGAGTTTGGATCTATGGCAGGTATTTCTTTTTGAATTTTTTTCTGGAGCCACTCATCTTCGAGCGCTTCTTTCATTTCGAGAAGACCACCCTTTCTGGCCCAGGGTGGAAGGAAAAGATAGAGAGGAATAATACTGGTTAGAAACGGAGAAAGATCGAAATACAGTTCAGTTTTTTCCGGTAGCTCGCTCAATTTTTGAAGAGCAGCTTTGTAGTTTTTCTCGAAGCCTCTAATGGGAAGAAAGTGGCTGATCACGGTTCTTACCCCAACCTTTTCCGCTAGAGCAGTAGTCTCTTCGAGACTCTGAAGTAAACCATCTTCTTGGTCTCGGAGGTGGGTGGTGTAGACGCCATTTTTTTGTTCTACGGCATGGGCAAACCGCTCCAACTCTTCTTTAGGTGTTGCGGTGCTGTGGGCATAGCTGAGACCCGTAGACATTCCAAACCCTCCTTGGTCCATGGCGCCCACAAGAAGGTGCTCAAAAACACGAAGTTCTTTTGTGGTCATCGCTCTCACCTCTTCTCCGATAATATCTCGACGAAGAGTTGAGTGTCCGATCAGGGTCCCAAAGTTTACCCCTAAAGGACGGTGTCGTATTACTTCGAGAAATTCTACTAGTTCGTGCCAGCTAATATTAAACTTTGTAATATCGGTCCACTTCCGAATAGAATCGAGTCGTCCATAGATAAGTGGTGCCAAGGAAGATCCGCACTGACCTCCGATGATAGTAGTCACTCCTTGTTTCAAAAAATCATCCTGTAGAGGATTCGAAAAAATACTGAGGTAGTGATCAGAATCTGTATTTACGTCAATAAATCCAGGACTCACATAGCAGCCCTGTCCATCGATCACATAGTCGGCAATTTTAGCCGGAAAGTTTCCAATCGCTGAGATTCTATCTCCGCTTAGAAAAATATCTGACTTCTCGGCGATTCTTTCTCCACCAGACAAAATTTGCACACCCTTAATAAGAATGGTCATCCTTTTCTATTATAGAGCGAGTGGGCCTGAAAATGAATGCCCCGCTTTTCTGCTAAGAGAAAAATATACGCTGAATGTCTCGGAACGTGAGTGTCAGCATCAAAAGAACGAGTAGGCCAACCCCAGCGGTGTTGGCTATGAGTTTGGTGTGGCGTTTCAGCGGGCTCCCCTTTAGTTTCTCGATTAAGATGAAAAGAAGATGACCCCCGTCTAAGGCCGGAAATGGTATAAGGTTCAAGACGGCCAAATTTAAAGAGATGATGGCCAGAAGATGGAGGAGGTAAACAATGTTTATTCCTCCGGTTTCTTGAGCAAAGTGGAATATGCCCACTGGTCCGACTACCCCTTCCGGCACCTGAGCCTCTATGAAGAGGCTTTTTAGAAGATCGAAGAGGCTCTGAGTGGTTAAATAGACAATGATTTTCGTCTGGGCAAATGACTTCGTAAGTGCGTTTGGAAGGTTTTGGCGCGGAATACCAATATCGGTTAGGCGGATGCCAAGAGATCCCTGGTTTGGTTCGGGGTTTAGTCGGGGGGTAACCAGCACAACTCTCTCACCTATGGTACTCCGCACAAGGAGTGTTATCTCCTTACCTCGATTTTCAGTAGTGAAAGAAATAAACTGCCGTACTGGTGGAATAGTAGTGTTTTTGCCGTGATCTTCAATCTTTTGAATAGGCTCGCCGCCGTAGCCAATAATAATGTCGTTTGCCTTCAGTCCTACGGTAGCGGCTGGACTTGCCTCCTGAACCTCATTAATCGCAATTCCTTGGGGCGTGCCAATCAGAAAGACGGCAGTTAGGATGAGCCAGCCAAGAATGAGATTCATAGATACCCCAGCAACGACAACGAGCGCCTTCTTCCATGGTTTTTGATAGAAGAACAGTCTTTTCTTATCTGCTTCGGAAACATCCTTTAAATCCTCTTCAAGCTCCCCTTCTCCGGCAATTTTTACAAACCCGCCAAGCGGTAGCCAGTTCAAGCTATATATTGTCTCTCCCCTCTTTTTTTTAAAAATTCGAGGAGGAAAGCCTACTCCAAACTCCTCAACTTTGAGATTAAACTTTTTGGCGGCCCAAAAATGTCCCCATTCGTGAGCAACGATAAGAGCAGCAATTCCCAGAACGGTTAAGACGGTGATTATCATAATTATAAGGACAACTCTCCTGACTTTTTCTCTACCAACTCTTCAATCTGCGCATTTGCTTTTTCAGTTGCTCCCTGAATTTTTTCCTTTGTCTTAAAAAGTTGATCCTCACCAATAGTTTTCTCTGCCTCAGTGGCCTTTATTTTTTTATTTGCATCATCACGCAGAGATCGTACGGTAATACGAGTTTCTTCGGCCATCTTCTTTAAAAGTTTCCCCATTTCCGTTCGGCGTTCGTCAGTGAGGGGTGGTAAAAAAGCCCGGATGGTGTTTTCGTCTCTCTGGACACTGAGTCCTAAGTTTGCCTCCTCAATCGCCTTAATAATCCCAGAAATTACCTGTTCGTCCCAAACTTGAACAACGATTTCGCGAGGCGGCTTAACACTCAAAGATCCAAGCTGTTTAATCGGCATCTTCTGGTCAAAATAAGAAACCAGAATATTTTCAATAAGTTCTGGTGATGGTCGGTTTGTTCGGATACCTTGAAAATCCTGTCTCAGCTTCTCAAACCGATCTCTCAGGTGATCTTCTAGGTCTTTAATAATTTGCTCTGGGTCCATAGTATTTAGGAAAATATATTTTCTAATTGTAGTCGAGAATTGAGATTTAGAGTAGAGAGTTCTCTTTTTGCCTTAAGGATCTTCAGGATTAAAGCTGTTTTTCTTTTTGAATCAGCAAAAGAAATAAGGAGCAGGGCGTCGAGAAGGGCTAAGGGACTTTCATCCTCGTCGAGATACTCCTTGAGAAGCTTTTTTCTGGTTTCCGGAGAGGCGGCAATCACCTTCCGAGCAGTTTCTTCTACCGAGCCCTCTTCGCCGAAGAGTTTTTTCAGTCTTCCGGGTGATCCAGCGGCTACCCTCATCAACCCCTCTCTTTCTTTGGAACTGATCCCTTTCCCTGGGAACATTCTTTCTAGTTCCTTATTGGCAACTGGTCCAAAGTATATTTTTTGGAGCCGCGAACTCAGGGTTCCTAGGAGTGCTTCGGGGTTTGTGGTTATGAAGATAATGAGGCTGTGCTGGGGGGTTTCTTCTGAAATTTTTAAGAGAGCGTTTTCGGCCTGAAGGGTTAGCATTTGGGCTTGATTTACGATAACTATTCTCCTCGCGCTCGCAATTGGTGTTTCTGAAAGATAGGATTTTATTTTTCGAGCCGTATCAATGCCAATACTTTCGTTTGTAGGTTCAATTCTCAGCGTATCTTGAAGAATATGGGAGGATGGTTCAAAGTCTCTTCCCTCCAGATAGTGAGCTAACGATTCAGCAAAAGTTTTTTTACCCACCTGGTCCTGGCCGAAAAAAATATAACCCGAAGCTAGTTTTTCTTTTTCAGAAAGCTGGATAAAAAGATCAACTAATGTCCGGTGACCAACGAGCATACGTTAGGCGCGAATATCGTGTTTATTAAGAAGAGTCCGCTTGTAGGCATCAAGATGACTCAAGATAAGCCCAGTTCCACGAGCAACACAAAGAAGTGGGTTCTCGGCCACATAGACTGAAACTCCTAGAAAACGCTTCAGAAACTCATCGAGATAATGAAGCTGAGAACTGCCACCGGAGATAATAATTCCCTTCTCCATAACATCAGCAACCAGTTCGGGAGGTGTGTCATTGAAAACGTTCTGGACGGAGGTGGCAATTTCTATCAGGTGAGGGTGAAGCGCTTCGGCAATATCGTTTGAGGTAACCGTAACATCTTTTGGTAAGCCAGTACTCAAATCTCGTCCTCGTACTTGAGTACTCATTTTTTCCTTGATGGGTAAGGCTGACCCTATCTCTATTTTTACTGCCTCAGCTGTCTGTTCGCCGATAGCTAGATTGTATTTCTTTTTAACATGGTCGATTATCGCCTGATCAAACTTATCGCCAGCGATCCGAAGACTTGTCCAGGAAACAATACTACCCAAAGCAATGATCGCAACTTCGGACGTACCGCCACCAATATTTATGATCATACTTCCCGATCTGGCGTTAATAGGAATTCCAGCACCGAGAGCGGCGAGAATTGGCTCACGGACCAGGAAAACATCACGCGCACCCGCTTCTTTAGCGGCATTCACAACGGCACGACGCTCAGTTTGAGTGATGCCAGCCGGCACAGAGATGATTACTTCCGGTTTAATAACATTGAAACTTCCGACAGCCTGAGAAATAAAATACTTGAGCATTGCCCGAGTGATATAGTAGTCAGCTATGACCCCGTTCTTTAGTGGTCGGTAGGCCACGATTTCATCGGGAGTGCGCCCAATCATCTCCTTGGCCTCAGCGCCAACCGCGAGGACAAAATTTTCTGGTTTACTAAGGGAAACAATGGTCGGTTCGTTGATAATAAAACCCCGCCCAGGAACAAAAACTACCGTATTGGCAGTCCCTAAATCAATACCGATTCGGCGAGTAAACATAGGTCTAATGTACGATGAAAGGGAAAACGAAGTCAACGGCTTCGCTTCTCATTATTTTTACCCCGATCCAAAAGACATAGGGATAAAAATAATGAGAAGACTCTGAATGGTTGCTAAAGGTTTTTTAAAATCTTAATCTTCGCTCCCAGGGAGTTCAGGCGGCCGCAGATGTCTTCATATCCACGATTGATAGAATAGGCGTTTCGGAGAACCGAAACCCCCTCAGCCTTGAGCATGGCAATGAGGATAATCACGGCTGGGCGAAGAGCCGGCGGGCAGATAATTTCCGTGGCTTTGAGCTTCGTGGGGCCTTCGATGAAAACCCGGTGCGGATCAGCCAGAATAATATTCGCTCCGAGCTTATTGAGTTCCATATAGTAGATCGCTCGGTTTTCGTACACCCAGTCATGAATCAGAGTTGTTCCTTTCGCCTGTGTGGCCACCGGAACAAAAAATGGCAAGTTATCAATATTTAGCCCAGGATATGGGTGAGCGGTTATTTTATCTTCCAGAGCATGAAGCTTTGAAGTAAATGTTTTTATATCTACGAGATTCCCCTCTCCGTTCGTGGTTTTGTAACGTTTCAAAATTTTATATCGGAATCCCATTTTCTGAAGCTTCAGGAGCTCTACTTCAAGAAAATCGATCGGACACCGCTCAATCGTAATAGAAGACTCGGTCATAGCCGCAACGGAGAGGAAAAGCATTGCTTCGATCGGATCTTCAGTGGGCGAAAACGTGACCACTTGGTTCATAGAAGGATTACCTGTAATACGGAGCGTGGTAGTCCCAATGCCTTCGATTTTTACGCCGAGCTGCATTAAATAAAAACAAAGATCCTGAACCTGATAGTTCGCGGAAGCAAACTTGAGGATGGTGGTTTTATTGATTTTGGCCGCCGCCATCAAAACGTTTTCCGTTGCCGTATCGCTGGATTCATAAAGGACGACTTCCGCGGCTTTCAGTTTTTTACTTGAAACGTGGTAGCGATTGGTCGAGGTTTTGATCTCGACTCCAAATTTCTCAAGGGCATAGAGATGAGGACGCCCCGTTCGTTTTCGAAGTTTACCACCGCCGGGGTAAGGTAAGTTAAAGGAGTGGAAAGGATGGATT
>JBBUHS010000066.1:0-5543 GCA_038055675.1 Patescibacteria group bacterium
ACTTGAAGGCGCTGATTGATAACCGTTCCAATGCTCGACACCGTTCCGGAAAATCTACTGAGTACCATCACAATAATAGCGGTGAGTCCCACCGAGATAATGATTTCAAAAAGACTGATACCGGATCGTTTATTCATCTCGTTAAAAATAGATCGCTATCCTGAAAAATTTATTTTATTCATTATCACTTGTTTTATTTTTGTTATCTAAACTATTTGTTTTTTTTCGTGGAACGATCGCGCCCGCCTTACTGCGAGGCGAGTAGGCAGGCGGGCGAAGCGGGTCGGCAGACAGGGTTTTTAACGGGATTCATCATAGAGCAATAGTGGTTTCATTTGCGCCGCTGCTCACAGAAATTGAAGTTGAAGTTACGCCATAACCAGGCGCACTCACACTTGCAGTATAGCTTCCCGAACTAAGATCCTGAAAAAGAACTTGGTAAGGCGGCAGACAACCGCTAGAAAAATCAATATGTATGTCTGTTAGTGTCGGTGTGGCCCCGGAATCTGTCGTCGACATATAAACCCGGTACTTAATGTATCGATGGTTTGTGTGTTCGGTATTAATTGTTTCTCCCGAAGTCGTGTAATAGGTGTTACTGGTACCGTCAGGACCAGTAAAATTCCAAGTCGCATTGTCATTGTTTGAGGCTAACTGAAACTTCACAGTTGTTCCGCCGGGCTGAGATTCCGGATTCCAACGAAGCGCGTGAAAACTTCCGGTACTTGAACCGATATCAAGAGCGTTAGAAGTCAGCCAGCCCGTTGTGGTTGTTGAGTAACCCCCTCCCCCAGCTACGAGACGCAGAGACCCCGGCACACTATCGGGATCAATATCACCGTTCTGAGTCTCAAAGTTATTTCCTGACCAGTTCGTTTCTGAAACAATCCAACGGCCCGTTACTTTCGTTTCAGAAAATCCAGATTGAGTTAAAACAATAGTTGAGCTTGGAATACCAGCGCCGGTACTGCTGTTCTGAACCAAAATTCTCAAAGAGTTTGGGTCGGTTGGAGTAAGCACAAAAGTGAAATCGGTGACCGTATTGGGATTCAGGGCGAACGTGGTAGAGAGCGGCATGGTGCCAAGAACATCATACCCCGAACCAGAAAGGTTGACTGTATAAATATCCCACTCAAGACCACCCCACACTTTTTCACCGTTACTATCGGTTGCCGAGCTCGAAGAAAACTTTAAAACATTCGGGCCAATCGTTTTTTGTCCCTCTAAAGAAAACGGCCTATCGGCTACCGCACGGCAGAACGGATCAATTGTTTTAAATGTTGTGGTGCTCAGACGATCAATAAAAAATGTTTTCGACGATAGCGTCTGGGCCACTACGCTCGCGTGAGTGTACTGAGAGGAGGGAGTGGGGTTTGAGGGATCACCGACCGCGTATGTTCTCTCTGAAGAATAACCCAACTTCGTAACAGTAATGACGTACCCCTGGGTACTGGTCGGTGCGCCAACCAGCTGTAAAACACCGCTCGCATTAGTGGTGTCAGTGAGATCAATCGACGGCGTAACGCTGGCGTTCGTAATACGAATGGTGGCAGTTAAAACGCCCACACCACTTGCATCAAGAACATTTACAAACAGAGATCCGTCGTTTGAGCCGCTCTCTAAATTCTTCGGAGCAACGGTGGTCGTCATAATGAGCGGTACGGATCGCGCGCAACTCGAACAGCGAACGGAAAGTTCAACTAATTTGTAATCATTTGGCGCGGTATCGTTTGGCGAACCTCCTAGTGTCCCATCAAACGGATCATCGATATTTCTAATATAGGTGTTCAACGTAAAGGTAAGTCCGTTCGTCGAAGTTACTGTCTGAACCTGCGACAAAACCCCGCTTGGGATTCCACCCTGCGTACCCACTTGGTCGTAAGCCAGGTTTCGAATAATTTCTATCTGATTTGCGACCACTGTAGCCGCTTCAGTTCTCACCCCAGAGTTCGTAACCACATCGATGATAGAAACATATGAAGCATAAATACCGCCAAAAAGCAGGCTGACTAAGCCAATGGCAATAATAACTTCAATTAAACTTAATCCGCTTCTCTTCGTGCTCATATTACTGTGAGATTCCTTGGCTGATAGTATAAATCGGGGTGATGATGGAAAGCGCCACAAAACCAACTACAATTCCCATAATGAGAAGAATGAGCGGCTCCAAAAGAACAGTGACGTTCTTCAGAGATGTATCTACTTCTTCCGAGTAGTAGTTGGCTAGATAAGAAAGATTCTCTTCAAGGTTTCCGGTATTTTCCCCCACCTCGATCATGGCCGAGAGAATTGGCGGAAAGATTTTTTTCTTCTTCATGAGATATTCCGAGAACGCTCCGCCCTTTTTAATTTCTTCCGCCGCTTCTTTTAAAGCTTCTTCATAAACCTTGTTTTCAAAGGTGTTACTGACAATCAGAATTGACTCGACAATCTTAATACCACTCCGAAGAAGAATGGAAAGGATGCGAGCCATATTCGTCGTATTCACATAGATAGAAAGCGTGGAGATGACTGGAATCACAAGAACAAACCGATCGAAGAGCAGTTTCATCTTTGGGAGCCTCATCAAAAATCGCCAGGTGGCAACGAGTCCAACAATAATAATGATCGCGAGCCACCAGTAGGCGCTCAAGAATCCAAGGATTGCAATTAAAACCCTTGTTGCCACTGGCAACTCAACATCAAAATTAGCAAAAGTTGGAAGTAGTTTTGGAAAAACGAAAAAAGTCAGAAATCCGCTAACACCCACAGTCATTATAAAAAGAATGGCTGGGTAGACCATCGCAGAGCGCACCTTACCTCGCAAATCCTTGGCCTTCTTTAACTCCTCGGCTAGATAGAGTAGGTTCGGACCAAGCGTTCCGCTCCTCTCTCCCACCTCAACAATGCTGATAAAAAAATCTCCGAAGATACGATGAAATCGTCGCAGGCTCGAAGCCATAGACTGGCCGTTATTCACGTCTAAAATGACCTGGTCGATAATAATCTGAAACTTTTTTGAAGTGGTCTGCCGTCGGAGAATCTTCAGACTCTCAAAAAGCGGCAAGCCGGCCTTCACCATAATAGCCAAGTGCCTTGCAAAATTTATTTTTTCCTGAATAGGAACTCTTCCCCGAACAACAGGGGCACGACTTGTTTTGACTGTATTTTTTCCAAAGAACAACATGGGGTCGAAGATATATTACTCCTGCATAATGTGGAGCAACTCTTCAATGGAGACTACTCCCTCTTCCACCCTCTGTAAGCCGTGATGGAACATGGTGAGCATCCCATTTTTAATTGCAGTCTCTTTGATTTCGGCAGCAGTAGCGCGTTTGATAATCAAAGCTCGAATCGATTCATCTACCTCAAGCACCTCGCGGATAGCGGTCCGTCCGACATATCCAGTCCCCTGACAAGCCTCACAACCTTTTCCTTTGAAGAAAGTTTCTGGCATCGGTGCGTCGTGAGGCAGAATTTCTTTTAAGCTTTTGATTTCATCCTTGCTCATCTCTCGAGGTTCGCGACACTTCTGACAGATCATCCGAACCAAGCGTTGTCCGATTGCGACATTGATAGTCGAAGCGATCAAAAATGGCGGAACGCCCATATCTATCAAGCGCGGGAAGGTGGTGGCCGAGTCATTGGTGTGAAGTGTCGAGAAAAGTAAGTGGCCGGTCAAAGCGGCATTTACCGCAATGCGAGCAGTTTCCTCATCGCGAATTTCACCAACCATCACAATGTTTGGATCCTGACGAAGTACCGCACGAAGACCGTTTGCAAAGGTAAGTCCAACCTGGTTATTTACCTGAATCTGACTGGCGCTCTCAAATGAATACTCGATCGGATCTTCAATTGTCACAATAGAAACCTCTGGACGATTCACCTCCTGAAGCATGGTGTAAAGCGTCGAAGTTTTTCCTGAACCAGTCGGACCATTGGCGAGAACCATACCGTATGGCTTATTGATTGCTCGTCGCACTTTTTCTAAGTCGTCTTTAGCAAATCCTAAATTCTCTAATGTGAAGGCATGTGTTGGCACCAAAACGCGCATCACCACATTTTCACCGTGGTAGGTCGGAACGATAGAAACACGAACGTCGACACTGCCCACCTCTTCAATACTCGACTTAAAACGTCCATCCTGGGCCTGACTGTGCTCATCGGTACGAAGACCAGATAAAACCCGAACACGCGTAATCAGTTCCGATTGTAATTCTTTAGAAACAGAGATGTTTTCGAAGATCTCCATGAGCTGTCCGTCGATCCGAAACCGCACTCGAACCTTCGAAGTGCCCGGTTCGATGTGAATATCCGAGGCATGAGCGGTATAGGCGTACTCAACAAAGTAGTCAATGAGCTTAATAATCGAAATTTCTTCGAGCGGTTTCAAAAGTTGCTCCTCAATAGCGTTTTTAAGGTCTTTAATCTTCCGCATTTGAAAAATATTGAATTTATTATACCATACGAAAGCTACATTATATTAATAAGCGCCCGCCTAGAATCGAGTTCTGGTCGAGGCTGGCCCGCTTTGCCGAAGCAACGCGAGGCAAGTAGCTGTTTTATTACTGCCGGATCGCCCGCCTGGCCGAAGATGAGCTTCGGCTCGTCGAGGCAGGTCCGTCTAGCTGAAGACGAGCGAGGCTGATCTAATGGTAGGCATGTTTACAGTCTATGTTCTAAAAAGCAAAGTCGCTCCGAAGAGTTACGTCGGAGCTACGAATAACCTTGAGCGCAGATTACACGAACATAATGACCTAAAACACGCGTATACCAAGCGATATGCACCTTGGAAAGTAATTTACAGTGAGGATTTTGAAACTTGGAGCGAGGCGCGGAGCTACGAAAAATTTCTAAAATCTACTACGGGACGTAGAGCTTTAAAAAAGATCTTCAAAGCCGTAGAATAACCTTATTGCCGGATCGTCTAATGGTAGGACTACGCCCTCTGAAGGCGTGTATCTTGGTTCGAATCCAGGTCCGGCAGCCAACTCGTGATAGGCCTGCCTGCCGGTAGGCAGGTTATCCCGCCTGAGGAGCGTTGGTCTTAAAAGATTATCTTGAACCAGTTCGAAGTTTATATAACATACCCTATTAAAAATCGGAGCTACGATTGCTCTTTTGCATTATACTGAATATGATTTCATCATGAAAAAGTTGTACCTCACTAAAAAGAATCGGGATGATATGTGGGGCGAAGATGGTCCATATTCCGAAGTAAACCTCTCGGAGCAAACCCGTATTCTAGATAATGCAATCAGCCGAATATTTCTGGTCATTGAAGCAAAGATTAACCCTTTCACGTTTGAGTTTATTCTTAAACACCGAAAGAAGTTTTCAGACGACGAAGCCATACAACAACTCCTCGACCATGCTGAGTTTCGTGGGATAGACGGGTATGTTGTTTCTGGCGGCCAAGAGGAATTAATCGATAAGAAATCCTTTGAACTCGCATTTAAATATCGGGCGATAGTGGTTGAAAATGTCCTCAAGATGCATGATTTTGTCATTCGTACATTCAGGTTAAAGAGCTACGAGAATAGAAGCATACGAGTTTCCGATAA
>JBBUHS010000067.1:0-10242 GCA_038055675.1 Patescibacteria group bacterium
CCGTTCGGTTATCGTCGTAAATGAAACAAAGGTAGTGCCAGCACGACTTACCCTCAAAAAAGAAACTGGCGGGGGCGTCCAAGTCCTTTTTATTTCTGAAAGTAAAAAGGGATGGGAAGTTCTTTCAAACCGAAAGCTTTCCCTTGGACAGACGCTCACACTTGATTCTCAACACCAGTTCTTGGTTGTCGGACAAAGGGAATCGCTTTTCATCATTCGTCCACTTTTTAAATCGCGAGGAGTATTTTCCGTGCTTGAAAAATATGGAACAACCCCCATTCCACCCTACATCAAACATCCCGCCTTTGGAGAAAAGAAGTTGCGGGAAGAGTACCAAAGCGTTTTTGCAAAAACTAAAGGATCAGTCGCGGCGCCCACAGCCTCCCTCCATTTTACCGGCCGATTAATAAAAAAGCTCTCTGTAAGAGGCCACGACGTAAGGCGTCTTACCCTACATGTCGGTCTTGGTACCTTTGCTTCGGTTACTAAAGAGCAGTTGCGGCGGGGAACACTCCACAAGGAATACTATGAAATTAGCCCCGAAACCGCCCGCTTCTTGAATCAGGCGAAACGAGACAGGAGGCCGATTATCGCCGTAGGGACAACTGTCTTAAGAGCTCTGGAGTCGGCTTCTGATAGTATGGGCCGTCTTCGAAAACTTAAGGGAGAGACAAATCTTTTCATCCGCGAGGGATACCGGTTTAGGTTTGTGGACAGCCTTATCACAAACTTCCATGTTCCTCAGTCTAGCCTGTTGATGCTGGTTTCTGCTCTTGTTTCACGTGAGGAAATCACGAAGCTGTACCATTTGGCTATTCATGAGAAATTCAAGCTATTTTCTTTTGGGGATGGCATGTTGATTCTCTAGGCCCTTGTCGGTCGGTTAGTGTATAATTTAAGAAGTCGAGTAAATAAAACCTATTCTTTATATCTATTATGGATAATAAAATGAAGTTACATATTGTTTACGCTTTAGCTGCCATAGGAATTACCTACGCGGCTATTACCTATGCTGGTGCCTATGCCAGGTCGATTCAGCCGTCTTCTTTCCGAAGCTTCGCAGTTTCTGGAGAGGGTAAAGTTGTCGCCATTCCTGACGTCGCCCAGTTTTCTTTTGGGGTGGTGACCGAAGGAGCTAAGGATCTGGCAAAAATTACGACCGATAATACCAATCAGTACAATAAAGCAGTTGAGTTTTTAAAATCAAAAGGTATCGCCAAAGAGGATATTGAGACAACCGAGAGTAGTGTCAATCCTCGTTACCAAACCTACAGCTGTGTCCAGCCGCCCATTTATCAGGGCGCTGATGTTGCTGTCCGTCCTTGTCCGCCAGCAGAAATTGTTGGCTACACAGTAAGAAAGAGTGTTTCAGTAAAAATTCGAGACTTCTCGAAGATTGGTGAGGTAATGGCCGGAGTTGTCGACAATGGCGCCAATGAAATTGGGGGATTGAACTTTGCCATCGACGATCGGGCTAAGGTTGAAAACGATGCTCGAGAGGAAGCTATTAGTAAAGGCAAAGAGAAGGCAAAAGCTATTGCCAAGGCCGGGGGTTTTCGACTGGGTCGCCTCTTGTCTATAGATGAGAATGGCAACACGCCATACTACTATGGTCGAGAGATGGTCATGGATACGGCCATGGGAACGGGTGGTGCGGTGAAATCAACACCAGCTCCTTCAATTGAACCAGGCTCTGATAAGGTAACGGTGAGTGTTGTGCTTCGGTACGAAATTAATTAAAGCTCATTATTTCTTTCCAGACATATCCAAAAGGCATAATGTCTAGAGAAGAAATAGTTCGCTCAGGTTTTACTGAAGGTAATAAAACCCCGGGAGTTCCCGGGGTTTTATTATTAGGTTATTTCAATTCGCTAACTGGTGGATTTTCGAGCGACCTCAGAACCATTTCGTTTCTTATCAAGAGTTCGACGTAGGGGATGAGGTCATCAGATCGAGCTTCAGGGTTGGTTTTACGGAGCCGAGAAACTTCAGCTTGCACTTCTTCTTCCGGGGCTTTGATTTTCTCTTCGTTCGCAATATCTTCAAGTAGGAAACGCATCTTCATCTGGCTTTCTATCTGCTCCCGTTTTTCTTTTCGGAATTCGTCTTCGGTTTTGTTTAAACGCTTAACATAATCCTCAAGGGTTAAATTGGCAGCTTTTAGATCCTGGAGAATTCGGGCAAAACTCGATTCTATCTCTTCCTCGGTTATCTCTTTCGGTAAAATAAGAGTGCTTGCTTCAATCAACTGCTTCGCAAAGTTTTCTCTCTTATCGCGCGCCGCTTCCAATTTTTTCTGGGCTAACATATCTTCGCGAATCTTACTCTTAAAATCCTCTACGTTTTCAAATGACCCAAGTTGCTTCACGAGTTCATCGGTAAGTTCGACAGCGGGCAGTTCTGTGTTCTTTGGGTTTTCGGAGGCTCGGTCCCTAACCTTTGCTTCCATATCTAAAATCTGTTTGATAAAGGTTTCTACCTCCTCCTCTCTGAGTTCTATCGGAACCTCTCCTAAGAAAGCTTTTTTGGCTATTTTTTTGTAGTCAGGAAGTTTTGCTTCTGGTCGGACTGTCACTTCGGCCTTGAAGCCCATTGGATTCTTTGGCGCAAGCTTGGTGATGGTAACGCTTGGTGTGGCCAGGGGCTTTATATCGTTATCGATAATAATTTGTGGATAGGCCTTCCGAAGAGCAGCCTCAGCCGCCTCTTCTAGGAGGTGTCCTTGATTTACCCGTTCCAGAAAAATTTGTTCCGGTACGTGTCCTTTTCTAAATCCAGGTGCCTCAAACTCTTGACGAAACCGCTCGGTTGTTTCTTTGAAGCACTGGTTAAAGAAATCTTCAGTCACCTCCGCTTCAATAGAAACCTTTGAATCGGCCAGTTTCTTGATTTTTATGTTTTGGTAGATGGTAGAAGTATTATTCATAAGTTTTTAGAGTATGACATCGGTCTATGGGAAAGGCAAGATATTTACCCTTAAGAAAGCGGGGTAAGTATTTTTAGAACTTCGTGGATCTGAAACGTGATAAAAACAGTAAAAGCTATGATGATTATCTGGATAGGTGCGCCGATTCGCCAGTCTTTTATTCTTATTTTTGCGTGGATTCCGAGGTGAAACCTCTGGAGTGAAGTGAGGGGTTCGCGACGAATTTTCCAGTATACAAACTGCAGGGGGTCAGGAAGAATAGCAAAGAAAGCACCCCCGAGAATCAGCCAGAGATCATATTCTGGAAGAGAGAAAATAAGACGAGGCAGAACAAGTCCTAGGCCGAAATCCAGTCCAATTTTTATCATATCGCCGAGAGATTCTCTCGTAATAATAAAATCATTTGCTAGGGGATTCAGATTTTTCTTGGCTGATTGTGTTTGGTAGTCCCAGTGGGGGATAGCATCGGCAAAAAAGTGGCTGAGAAAAGAAGCAGCCCAAGCGAGGGGATAGAAACCAGGAAAAAATGAAGCAGTGGCTGCTCCTAAAATTCCATGAGTAGTGAGCGTCATATGAGAGAGAAGAATATCGTATTTTCACTCTTGATACAAGATATTTATACCGGCATTATTGTTCTATGTTATATTTCTGGGATAGGTCTAGTGTTATAATAAAAACCATGATTTCTTACGAAGAATTTAGAAAAACAGAGCTACGAGTAGGGAAAATTCTTGAGGCCGAGCGAGTAGAACAGTCTGATAAGTTACTCAAGTTAAAAGTAGATTTAGGTACTGAAACCAGGCAGATTGTAGCTGGCATTGGCAAGCACTACCAACCAGAGCGTTTAGTCGGTACCTCAATTATTATCGTTGCCAATCTAGAGCCTAGGGCGTTGATGGGTCTGGAAAGTCAGGGGATGCTTTTGGCGGCGAGCGACGAAGGAAAAACAACCCTAGTCTTAGTGCGTCCAGATAACGACATTGCCCCCGGTAGTTCCGTAGGATAGCAAATGATCTCCTTACCTTTTTTAAGCAGCTTTACTCTTTGGGCTCCTCGCATTGGCCAGGCACTCTTTCTCGCTCTTGTTATTAGGCTTTATCTTCGAAGAGAAGAAATGGGGGTTAAGTATAATCGTTCTCTCCTCTCTCTTGGCCTTAGTGCTTTGATTTTCTGGGTTTTATACGCAATTTTTTTAACCATTATTCAGTACTGGGTTTGGATCAGAGATCCAATCGGCTCAATCCTTTTAGAGATGCCCCTCCAGAATGCCGGAGATTTTTGGTTTTTTGAAGGAAGGCTGAACTACTTCCTATTTTATTTTTTAGAACGAAACTGGCTCAATCTGTTTGAGTCTGTTTTTTTAGGAGTCCTATTTTTCTTTTTTCTTCGTTTTTTGGTTCGTTATCGAGACAGATTTTTTGAAACCGGAGAAACAGTTTTAGGAGGAGTTTTGGCTTTTGTTATTGGCTGGCCGGCTAATGTAATTTTTGTGGGACTGAGTTTTGTTGTCGTCGTTGTGTTGTCGATTTTCAGAATGGTATCTAAAAAACAGACACTAACTACCCTCGGACTACCATTTTTGATTAGTGCCGGCATCGTTATTATTTTAAACCAATTGATTCTTTCATTCACTGGTTTTGCGGTGTTGACTCTTTAGATTTCATTAATCATTCATGAATGAAAGAGTAGACTTAGTTTGACGCGATAAAGTTCCAATGGTAAGAAAGCTTTTATGCAATGAATACTCGCATTATCATACTAGCCACCGGAAAAGGAAAAAGAATGCAGTCCGATAGCCCTAAGGTTCTCGTTTCTTTAGGAGGACGACCTTTAATTAGTTACTTAGTTGAGGCCGTAGAGTCTTCTGGAGTAGACCAGAAGACTATTTTGGTTGTTGGTTGGGGGGCTCATGAAGTTCAGTAAGTCCTGGGAGATGGATATGAATACGTTTTTCAGGAATCTCAGCTTGGCACCGGACACGCAGTTTGGGGCGTTTTTGATTTTCTTCTGAGAGATAAAAATGGTGTATAATGAACTTATGAAGGTGGTTCTTCATGACGAGAGTAAGTATATGATCCGCTTCGATCGAGGCGATGAGGTGGTCTCGGGCCTGAAGCAGTTTGCGGTTGAGAAAGGCATACGAGCCGCCGTTTTTTCAGGAATTGGCGCAACAGACGAGATACTGGTTTCGTGGTTTCACCCAGACGAGAAAAAGTATCACGATCACCACCTCACCAAAAAGTTTGAGATTGTGAACCTGAATGGAAATATCACGATCCTGAACGATGAACCGATTGTGCATGCTCATGGTAGTTTTTCTGATGTCGAACTGCATGGGCGATCGGGACACGTTAAAAAACTGATTGTTTCTGCCACCTGCGAGATTTTTTTACAAACGATAGAAGGAGAAATAATCCGAGGATTCGACCCGGACAGTGGATTACATTTAATGCAATGATTATTAACGATTTAACCGCCAAGCGGTGTGTGGCCTGCGAAGGAGGAATGCCAGCCCTGACCCCAGAAGAAGTGACAGCCTACCTGACTCATCTCCAAACCCCGTGGGAGACTGAGGATGATAGCAGAAAAATAAAAAAGGTATTTATTTTCAAAGACTTTCAGGAGTCTCTCGCTTTCGTAAATAAAGTGGGGGCGTTGGCCGAGGAAGAGGGACATCATCCCTACCTCCATCTTTTATACGGCCGAGTGATTGTGGAACTTTCAACGCACGCGGTGAAGGGACTTTCAGAGAACGATTTTATTCTTGCGGCGAAGATAGAAAAAATTGTGGCGATTACCTAATGTCTCGGCTGATTTTTGATATTGAAACGATTGGAGAGGATTTTGATAAGCTTGATGAGACTACTCAGGAGTCTCTGACGCGCTGGATTAAGAAAGAATCGAACAACGATAAAGAATATCGCGAGGCTCTTCAGGAATTAAAGGAGGGGCTCGGCTTTTCACCACTCACTGGAGAGATTGTGGCTATCGGAGTTTTAAACTATGAGAAAGATCAGGGAGTGGTGTATTTTCAGGCGCCAGGAAAAAAGATGGAGGAGTTTGAGGAAGGAAAATTTAAGTATAAGCCGATGACCGAATCGGAGATGCTCGCCACCTTCTGGCAGGGGGCAATGAATTTTGATGAGTTTATTACCTTTAACGGCCGAGCGTTTGACGTGCCGTTTTTGAATGTTCGATCGGCGGTTCATAAGATCAAACCAACAAAGGACCTGATGTCGAATCGCTATATGAGTAATCAGCGTTTCGGCGCGGCGCACGTTGATCTTTTAGACCAGCTTTCTTATTACGGAGCCTTGCGCAGAAAGGGAAGTCTTCATCTGTGGAGTCGGGCTTTCGGGATTCAGAGTCCTAAAACGGGAGGAGTGACTGGAGATGATGTAGCCGACCTTTTTAAGAAGAAAAAATACAAGGAAATTGCTGTTTATAATGGCCGGGACCTTGAGGCCACGAAGTCTTTATATGAGGAGTGGAATTCGTACCTTCGCCTCTAAAAGGATGCCCTTGCAAAAAATTAAATAATATTGTATAGTGTGGTCTAATTAATAGACCCTTGAAATAACCCATAGACGCTGACTTTTTCTGTTTCGGAAAGTTATTAGAAAGCAAAAAGGTCTTATTACGTTTTATATACTATGACGAAAAGAATCTTAACTGCATTCTTTTCTCTTAGTCTTGTTTTCTTCCTTGCTCAGGTAAGTATTGTTCAGGCAGAGGATAACCTCAGTCCTTTTTTTGTAGGATGGAACCCAGTTGTAACCGCAACGACAACTCAGTCGTATAGTTATGACGTAGAAGCTTTCGATCCCGAGGGCGACTCACTCGTTTTTAGTCTATTGTCCGCACCAGCTGGTATGACAATCGACAGTGGTACGGGATTAATTTCCTGGACTCCGGATGCCGCTCAGGTATCTTTGACAGCATACGCTGTGGAGGTTCAGGTTACTGATTCAACCAGTACTATCTCCAGTTCGTATCAATTACTCGTTTCTGGAGAAAACTTGAGTCCGTTTTTTGTAGGATGGAACCCAGTTATAACTGCCACGGCTACCCAGCCATACAGTTATGATGTTCAGGCGTTTGATCCAGAGGGCGACCCGCTGATCTTCAGCTTGGTTAGCTCCACACCTGCCGGTATGACCATTAACGCTTCGAGCGGTTTGATCGAGTGGACACCCACTTCCAGTCAGGCTACCTCGACTCCGTATATTGTCACCGTGCAGTTGAGCGATCCAACCCACACCCTATCAGAAGACTTCGAGATCGTGGTTTCTGAGGCGACATCGACAGGTGGGGGAAATCTTAGCCCCTTCTTCGTTAACTGGAACCCAGTTATAACTGCCACGGCTACCCAGCCATACAGTTATGATGTTCAGGCGTTTGATCCAGAGGGCGACCCGCTGATCTTCAGCTTGGTTAGCTCCACACCTGCCGGTATGACCATTAACGCTTCGAGCGGTTTGATCGAGTGGACACCCACTTCCAGTCAGGCTACCTCGACTCCGTATATTGTCACCGTGCAGTTGAGCGATCCAACCCACACCCTATCAGAAGACTTCGAGATCGTGGTTTCTGAGGCGACATCGACTACGCCGACATCAACTACGACTTCGACACCGCCCACAACGTGTACTGTAAATTGTGGCGGCGGAGGAGGTGGCGGAGGAGTTATCCTTGTTCCTTCGAGTAACCCGACCTGTCCACCGAACTGTGGTGATGGTGGAGTTATCGTGCCTCCAAGCAATCTTCCTCCGTACTTTGTGAATTTTAATCCACCAACTGTGATAAACAGTGGTGCGGTTTATCTTTACGATACGGAAGCGAAAGATCCTGAAAATCAGCCGCTTATCTTTAGCCTTCTTGAGGCTCCGAGCGGTATGAGTATTCTCCCGAGTAATGGATTGATTTACTGGGCGCCCGTAAGCGGACTTATCCGCGAAGAGCCGTACCGAGTCCTGATTCAGGTCTCTGACGGTCTCTTGTCTGCCACGACCTCTTATGAGATTGCGGTTCGAGGCATTATCACGGTTATTACTATAACTCCCGATGTGCCTCTGACCCCGCCAGTAACACCAGCGACGACTACCCCGGCTACCACAACCATACCGGTTGTGACTGCGACAGGTAATCCACTTCTGGCTTTACTGACGAACATCCTTGACTGGTTCCGTGACAACTACTGCGTCCTCGGATATCTCTTGTGGCTTTTGACCATTCTTGCCTGGTTGGCATATCTCCTTTTTGGTGAAAAGGACGACGAAGACCAGAAAGAGTTTGATCACGAGCAGAAAGAGCTTCCCGAAGATCTGGACGATCTGATTAACGAGCTGAAAAGCGAGCCGATCATGGAGCATGACGATGCTTCAGTTCCAGGGGGATCAACCACATTCCAGACACTCCTGAATGACAAAGAAATAAGCGAGAGAAAGAACGCTTAAAACCAAAAAACCGCTGACAACAATCAGCGGTTTTTTGATCTTTGGAGGCCTTCATGAACATTTCATGAGGATATTTTTATACTCCAAAATGCCCCCTCTCTTTATTTTTGACATTTTCTAACATATAGTGTAAAATGTGGCCAGTTCAACACATCGTTATTAGGACAAAAAGAGTCCAAGAAATAAGAGATGCAAAGAGGCGAACGACGAGACCGAGCGGTAACGAAAGAAGTGGAGGTTGATATGAAAAATGTTCTCCGCATCGCCATCATAGTGATGGCACTGGCCCTGGCTATTCCAGGTGGAATTGTGAGAGCAGGTGAGACGAACAGCTGTTTCGTCACCGACCCCTTGCCCGGTTGCGCAGACAATGCCTGTGAGGAAAAAGTTTGTTATGACTCAACCTTCGGAAACCCTGCCTGCTGCGGCCAAGGTTCTAGCCCTCACGGCTGGACCCAGAGCTGCGTGGCATCGGCCACGTATCTCTGTTCGGGTACGGCAACCCCGACCCGGACAAGAACTGTAACCGCAACGGTTACGGTTACGCCGAACTCGACGGCCACTGCCACCAGCAGTGCCTCCGCGAATTCGACTGTGACTGCGAGTCCAACTCGAACTTTAACCGGGACGGCGGTAACAACGGCTACTCTGACCACGACGCGTACGCCGACGGCGACGCGCACGGTAACTCAGGCACCGACGGAAACGGAAGTACCGACCGAGACGCCGGTAGCAACCACTACAGCCACTTCGACGCCGACCCGTACTACTACCCGCACCGCAACGTCCACCCGGACGCCGACACGGACTGCGACGAGGACGGGAACCTCAATACCGACTTCAACGTTCACTCCGACCGGGACGGCCACGAGGACGGGAATGGCAGTATTCACTGCCACACCGACCTCGACCCCTGGCGGCGACTGCTTCGAGGTTCACGAAGGGTCAGGGTGCGACGTCGAGGAGTGCCAGCAGAAGGTTTGCTACGACGCAATCTACGGTAACCCGGCTTGTTGCGGTGAAGGGAGCAGTCCTAATGGTTGGACTCCAAGCTGTGTAGCTTCGGCAGAATTTCTATGTCGCCCCACGCCAACGAACACTCCGACTTGGACGAACACTCCGACGAGGACTGTGACAAACACAGCCACGGTCACGCGCACCTTCACACCAACCAGTACCCTCACACCGACACAAACGGAAACCGACGTACCGACCGAGACCGCAGTCCCGACGGAGACGCCGACTCAGATCAACACCTTCACGCTGACGCCAACCAGGACGATCACCGTCACCTCAACGCGTACTCGGACTAAGACACCAACTTCGACGAAGATTCCAACAGCAACGCCGGAAGACACGCCGACCGAAGAGCCGACGCCCGAAGATACGCCGGCTCCTGTTTTCACCGCTACCAACACCTTCACTCCGACTCGGACACCGACGCGGACAGCGACACGGACTGGCACCGAGACACCGACTTCGACCCAGACACCGGGAGGCGACTGCTTCGCGGAACACGAAGGACCGGAGTGTGATGACATCGGTTGCAGGGACGTGGTGTGCTCAGAGGATCTCGGCTGTTGTGGTCAAGGTGACGATCCTCATTCATGGAACGGAGATTGTGTGGACAGAGCTACGAGGCTTTGTGTTACGCCGTCTCCGACTGCGACTGCAACCAGCAGCCACACAATCACCGCAACGAGGACGTTCACGGCAACATCGACCAGGACGGCAACTCCAACAAGGACGGCAAGCTTCACTCTGACGGCGACGGAGATCCCTACGGACACTCCGGAACCGACCGAGACGGAGACGCCGACTCAGATCAACACCTTCACGCTGACGCCAACCAGGACGATC
>JBBUHS010000067.1:10342-17564 GCA_038055675.1 Patescibacteria group bacterium
GCAACGCCGGAAGACACGCCGACCGAAGAGCCGACGCCCGAAGATACGCCGGCTCAAGTCTTCACATTTACCTGGACGGTCACATCTACAAGAACGCCGACCGGGACGGCCACGAGGACGGGAACTCCGACGAGGACTGAGACTCTGGAACCGGACGCCACGGCGACCGATACTCCGGAGGACACTCCGACGGAAGAACCCACGGAGACGGCCACACCAACCGCCACGGCGAGCTTCACCATGACGCTCACCAAGCGGCCAACGGAAACCGTGACCTGGACGCCGACCAAGACGGCCTCTCCGACCGAGGTAAGCACGGCGACGCAAACTCCGGTCGCCACCAGAACGGCTACGGCCACAAAGACCGGAACGAGGACGGCGACGCGAACGTTCACGCCGACAGTGACGAGAACGAGAACGTCGACCAAAACCGAAACTCCGACCTTCACACCGACAGCGACGCCATCACCGACCAACATTCCCACTCCGCCCCTCTGCGTAGGGGACTGCGACTGGTCGGGCTGCGTGACCATCAACGAGCTGATCCGAGGGGTCAATATCGCCCTCGGCAATCTAGAGATGGGTGTATGTCAGACGCAGGTCAGCAAAGGCGGATTCTTGGTCATGGATCCCGATGGGGATGCTATGGTCAGGATCCACGAACTGCTTCAAGCAGTTCTAAACGCTCTCGGTTCGTGCTACGAACCGACCTGCGAGCATCCTTTCCCGATGACTTTTTCTTAAAACGATAGGTAGTACATTTACCCACTGCAATTTTCTTTTGCAGTGGGTTTTTTTCTTACTTTATTTAATTCCCATGAACACTTCATTCCGGTAAGTATATAGTCCATACCGTTCTTTGACATTTCCCATGTATGGTGTAGAAATAGGCCAGCGCAACAAATCATCATAAGGAACCAAGATTCAAGAGGATTCGAGTTAGGTAGGAGTAATCTTAACGCATCACAGCCCCGGAGGTCCGAAAATGAGAAACTTTTTACGCACCGCCATCCTCATGATGGCGGTAGGCCTGGTGAACCCAGGCGATGGGAGGGCGTCGGGAACACCGACTGAGACTCTCTGCATCATGAGTTGCTGCCAGTATCCGTACGCCCACTACCCCGATGGCAGCCAGGCTGAGTGCGGAGCAGACGTCACCGAGACATACTGCCTGGAACACGAAGGCGTGTTCTACGCAGGATCAACGTGCCAGGCGAATGGCTACTGCTCTGGTCAGCCCACCGTGACACCGACACCCACGCCGTCTCCGACACCGGTGACACTCTGCTGTCAGTGCGGTGAGACCTGTCCGTTCACCGTGAACGGCATGAACCAGATGAAGGCGGAGTGGATGTGCGTCGACTATCCGCAGGAAGGGACCGAGATATACAACTGTGTTGTGGTCGATAGTTCCGAGTGCGATGGTCCCTGCTACACTCCCACTCCGACCGCATCGCCGACTGAGACTCCGTGTCTCATGACCCCGACACCAGCCCCGAGTTGCTGCCAGTATCCGTACGCCCACTACCCCGATGGCAGCCAGGCTGAGTGCGGAGCAGACGTCACCGAGACATACTGCCTGGAACACGAAGGCGTGTTCTACGCAGGATCAACGTGCCAGGCGAATGGCTACTGCTCTGGTCAGCCCACCGTGACACCGACACCCACCATCCTTCCGAGCACGACGAGGACTGCGACCAGTACGGCGACGGTCACGAAGACCGCCACCCGAACCTCGACGGCAACCGCAACCCAAAAAGTTACCAACACGTCGACACCGAATGCGACGGTGACTCCGCCGAATACAGCGACACCCACGGCCACCGTTTCCACCCCGAGCTCGACTCTCACCGCCACTCCGACTAACACTCCCGTCCGCGGTTGCGCCAAGTTCATGGATCAGAATGGTCCAGGGACTGGGCCATCTTGCAGTCAGGGGGTGACCTACGCCGAGTGCGTGGCCAATCCCAAGTGCATGGCCGCGGCGTGGACGGCCAATCCAGCGGCGATTTGCAGTAGTACCGTCTGGTGCATGCCGATCAGCACGCCGACCCGGACCCGCACGGCGACACGCACCCGGACTCCGACCAGGACTCGCACTCCGACGATTACCAGGACTCCGATTCGGACCCGTACCCCAACCGCGGTCCGGACCCCGACGAGGACGCGTACGGTTACCCGGACGCCGACAAATACGCCGGTGCTCTCGGGATGCTGTAACTCCATGGACGGTCCGACCCTGAAGTGCGAGATCAACCTCACGCAGACCAGCTGTGCGATCAAGCAGAATGCTCAGTACATCGCTCCCGAGAAGAAGCTCTGGATTCCTCGGGGGATCTGCGGCCCGTGGTGCAAGCCAAAGCCCACCTGGTGATGATTCAGAACAGTACAACCCACTACGATTTTCTTTCGTAGTGGGCTTTTTATTTACCTTAAGTAACTATGTGTAGTCTTTTGTATTTCTTCCGATATGCCTTTTGGATCTCGGAAGAAATGTAAAAGACGGAACCGTTGACTTTGCTACACTAAAAAATTACCGTGTGATTACATGGAGCTGAAAATTGTTTCAAAAAATAAACCGGCAGGGGATCAGCCCGGAGCAATTGAGGCGTTGGTTTCTGGTCTTAAGAAGGGATATCGAGACCAAACACTTTTGGGCGTAACCGGTTCCGGAAAAACATTTACGGTGGCGAATGTGATTCAGGAGATGCAAAAGCCGACCCTGGTCATTGCCCATAATAAAACTCTGGCCGCCCAGCTTTGTAATGAGTTCCGAGAGCTTTTCCCGAATAACGCCGTTCATTATTTTGTTTCTTATTACGACTACTACCAGCCAGAAGCCTATATTCCACGGTCAGATACATATATAGGAAAGGAGGCGATGATTAACGACGAGATTGATAAACTTCGGCATGCCGCAACGGCTGCATTACTCACGAGAAAAGATGTGATTATCGTTGCTTCGGTTTCCTGTATTTACGGTTTGGGAGCACCGGAGGATTATGCAAAAAATATTTTTCACTTAAAAGCTGGCACAGAAATTGATCGCAAGGCTTTTCCGCGGAAATTAATAGAACTTCAGTTCACCAGGACATCGGCCGATTTGAAACGCGGAACATTTCGTTTGAGAGGTGATAACTGGGAGATCATGCCTCCGGATAGGGAGGTCATCTACACCTTTAGTCTCAAGAACGAAAAGATTGAAAAGATCTATGAGGTGGATCCCGTCAAAGGCTTTGAGCCAGGAGAGACTCCTGTTTTAGAGGAGGTTTATATTGCTCCGGCCAAACACTTTATTACTCCCGTAACCGACCGTGCTCGAGCCCTGAAAGCTATCCAGATCGAACTGAAGGATCAATTAAAAAAGTTTGAGAAAGAGAAAAAGTTTTTGGAAATTGAGCGCTTGGAGCGACGTACTAAGTATGACTTAGCGATGATTCGGGAGGTCGGGTACTGTCACGGTATCGAGAACTACTCCCGCCATCTTTCCGGCCGCGCCGCTGGTGATCCGCCGGACACCCTTTTAAACTACTTCCCCCGTTCGACAAGCTCCTTCGACTCTGCTCATAATAAATCAGGGCAAGCCGACTTTCTCACTATTATTGATGAGTCTCACGTGACCGTACCACAAGTGCAAGGAATGTATTTTGGCGATGCCTCAAGAAAAAAGACGCTTATTGAGTATGGTTTTCGGTTACCCTCAGCGGCCGATAACCGTCCTTTAAAGTTTAATGAGTTTGAGGAGCGAGTGGGTCAGGTAATTTATACCTCGGCTACGCCATCTGAATATGAGCGCAATAAGAGTCGTGAGGCAGTAGAGCAGCTCCGACGCCGTGGGGTCGGAGTCCCGACCGGAGCGTCGGGAATTGTGGAACAGATCATCCGTCCGACTGGCCTGGTTGATCCCAAGATTACGATGCGGCCGGTAGTTGGTCAGATTCCTGATGTGATAGAAAGAATTAAAGAGCGGGTTTCGCGGCCAAAGGGAGAGAAAGAGCGGGTTTTGGTTACAACACTCACCAAGCGGATGGCCGAGGATCTGACCAGTTATCTCGAGGAACTCAAGCTCAAGGTGAACTATATTCATAGCGATGTAAAAACGCTTGATCGAATTAGAATCCTCTCCGATCTTCGGAAAGGCAAGTATGACGTTTTGGTCGGTGTGAATCTCCTTCGCGAAGGACTGGACCTTCCCGAAGTTTCTCTGGTCGCAATTTTAGATGCCGACAAGGAAGGATTCCTCCGGAGTGAGACATCGCTTATCCAGACCATTGGCCGGGCGGCTCGAAACGTAAATGGCGAGGTGGTGATTTACGCTGATAAGATAACCGGTTCTATTAAGCGGGCAGTAGGGGAGACTGAGCGCCGCCGAACCATTCAAGTTGCCTATAATAAGAAGCACGGTATTACTCCTCAGAGTATTAAAAAGGAGATCAGGGATATTTTGCCGACCGAGGACATCTTGAAACTCGAGACTGCTGTTCTCAGTAAAAATAAGAAAGCCCTCGAGAATTTGGTTAAGCAAAAGGAAAAGGAAATGCGCGAGGCAGCTAAGAACCTTGATTTTGAGCTCGCTACACTACTAAGAGATGAACTCCGACTCTTAATGAAGTCCGTAAAAGAAAGAGAAGAGGACACAGAAACCAAACCTCCCGCGCGAGGCAGGAGGATAAGGGGTTAGGTAAACCGATATCGAATGATAGTTTTTCTCCTAGCCAAAAGCTTGCCGGCCCGCTTCGCCCGCCTTGCTACGAGGCAGGCCGGAGCTTTAGCGAGGCGAGTAGGCAGGGCCTAAGTCGAAAAACTATCATTCGATATCAATATTAAGATCCAAGAAGAATGACGATCTCAGTTTGGCGGATGCCGATCCGGTAGGCGGTGTTTTTGTTCGTTACCCAGACATCAATAAAGTTTACTTTTCGGGGATGCATCCGGTCCTGAATCGTGAAGACCTTCTTGCCGAAAACATCCGGTATCTGAAACTTGGTTCCAAAGGGCAGGAAGTTGGCAGCAGCGATACCATCGCCAGTTGGTAGTCCTGAGGCGGTGATATTGGGTGTATCATCGGTTTCTTCTGGCGAGCTGGTATAGGCAGTCAGCCAGACTTTTCGGACGATTGTCTTCGGGAGGAGGGTCGGGGATTCGGTAGTGGTGCTGAGCGTGGTGCTACCTCCCGTCTCTATGATCTGAGCTATGGTGTAGCTCGGGTAGAGGGAAACGAGAATGGCCATGATGAGGGTGAACCACGTGGCCTGGCGTTCGAACTGGCGGAGTCCTAGAAGGAACCGACGTTCATTACCTGTCGAGTCGGCATCGCCGGCTCCAATTTGATTGTTAACCATAATGTTTAGTACTTTCCCAACAAAAATACCCCTCGTCGGAGCTTCTTACTTAACCCCCTGAGTCTATACCCTGAAAGCTAAAATGTCAAGTCTAAATCAAAATAAGCTAGGTTTTACCTACCTTTTTCACCTTTGGTAAAACCTTAAAATCAGGACATGGTACAATGATAGGAGAGTTTTCACCTCAAACCATTTTTATGATAACTGGAGTCTCGGATATTGCTATTCTTGTCGTTCTGGCCGCTGGTTTAAGCACCTTGGCTTACATTTTGCGCCAGCCAGTAGTCCTGGCCTACCTCGCTACTGGCGCTCTGGTCGGAGCCTTTCACTTTCTGGACATTGGTCAGCAGTATGGTTTGAATCTTTTCTCCGATCTGGGAATTATGTTTCTGCTTTTTCTGGTTGGACTAGAGGTCAACTACTCCTCCCTTCGCCACGTTGGGAAGGCCCCGATCGTGATTGGTCTTGGGCAATTAGTTATTACCTCTAGTCTCGGTTTTCTTTTAACTACGGCCTTCCAGCTGCCATTTATCTCGGCTATCTATGTGGCGGTTGCCATAACATTCTCGAGCACTGTTATTGTCGTTAAGCTTCTCTCGGAAAAGAAAGACCTTAATAGTTTATACGGAAAAATTAGCTTGGGGTTTCTTTTGGTTCAGGACTGCGTGGCTGTTCTCATCCTCGTTGCTCTTTCAAGTCTTGGAGGAGAGGGAGATATAGTTTCCAAAGTTTTTTCAACGATCCTCTTGGGAGTCGCCCTTTTTAGCGTGGTGTTTTATCTGGGACGGAAAATTATCCCTCAGATATTTGACCTATTCGCCCGATCCCAGGAACTTCTCTTTCTTGTTACCTTGGCATGGCTCTTTGGTGTGGCCACTTTGGTTTCCAAGGTTGGTTTTTCAGTGGAAATTGGCGGACTCTTAGCCGGACTATCACTGGCCAACACTTCCGAACGTCTTCAGATCGCTCATCATATCCGCCCCTTGAGGGATTTCTTTATTCTCATCTTTTTTATCATTCTGGGTTCGATGATCACCGTTTCAAGCTATACTGGCTTAGCTTTGCCCATCATTATTCTTTCGCTTTTTATTCTTATTGGAAATCCGCTTATCATTCTCTGTATCATGGGGCTGATGGGCTTTCGGCGGCGGACCAGTTTTATGGCCGGTGTTACCGTGGCTCAGATATCGGAGTTCAGCCTTATTCTTATGGCCCTTGGCTTAGAGATCGGGCATGTTCGAGAAATCGATGTGGCACTCGTGACGGCCGTCGGAGTGATTACGATCACCCTATCCAACTATCTCATTCTTCATGCAGAGCAGATATTCAGCCATCTTAGTCCTTACCTCCGTATATTTGAGCGAAATAAAAATACCGAGCACCAGATTCCCCGAAAACAGTTTAAGAAGCCGATTATCTTAATTGGCGCTCACCGCACCGGGCAGAGCATTGCCTGGCATCTGCCGAAATCTGAACTTTTGATAATCGATTTTGATCCAGAGGTAGTGGATCGTTTAAAGAGGCAGGGTTTCGACTATCTGTTTGGTGATATTGCGGACGAGGAGCTTCGGGAAACTATTGATTTTTCTGTTCTGAAAATTGTGATTTCTACCACCCCTTCCCTTGAAGACAATCTGGCCACTTTAAAAATTCTGAAGCAGATACAGAAAAAAGAGAAACATCGTTTTAAAATTATTGTGCGAGCCAAGAACGAAAAAGAGGTGGAGGTGCTCTATGCGGCTCACGCCGACTATGTTCTCCTCCCGCACTTTACCGCCGGCGAGTATCTTGGTCAGGCGGTAGCGAAGAAAAAGCGTTTTGATTTTCTGAAAAAACTCAAAGAAAAAGATCTGAAGATTATGAAAAAAGAGATTGCTACT
>JBBUHS010000068.1:0-2000 GCA_038055675.1 Patescibacteria group bacterium
CGTACTGGTTAAACTTGGCACGACCTCGATCCCCTTCCTCGTAATACATTTCTTTGAACTTAGGGAAGATGATAGTCAAGAGCTGCATGATAATGGTGCTCGTGATGTACGGTCCCACACCAAGCATAGCGATTGAAAGGTTGGCCAAACCACCACCAGAGAAAAGGTTTAGCAGTCCAAGGAGCTGGTTCGAACCAAAAAACTGCCGGAGCGCCGCGGCATCAACTCCTGGAATAGGAATGGCCGAAAAAACACGGGAGGCAACTAAAAGACCGATAACAATAAAAACCTTTTTACGGAGATCGGGAACTTGGAAAATTTGGATGAAGCGGTTCATCCCGTTAGAAGCAGATCGCGACCAAGAGCGATCTATGATATCCATGACCTTTTTTATCTGACCGTAAATTGTTTTCTATTTTTTTCATAAAGCAATCGCGCCTGCCTGCTCGCCTCGCTATAGCTTCGGCCTGCCTCGCAGCAAGGCGGGCGAAGCGGGTCGGCAGACAGGGCTTCTAACAGGATTCATCACCTCTCTACCTTCCCTTTCGCTTCTTCAATCTTTTTCCAAGCGGCTTTGGAAACCGCGAGACCACGAAAAGTCACACCTTTCGGAGCATCACCTGCCGACAAAATTTTAATAGTGCTTGAGAAGAGAAAACGGTTTGGCACAATGCCAGCTTTTTTCAATGACTCTCGATCAATGACTCCGGTCATTTTAGACAGCTTCGAAAGGGCAATGGTGAAGGACGATGGCGATTTTGGTTTGTTGCGGAAACCACGCTTCTTTGGAATACGGATGATGAGATCACGTTCGGCGGGGCGGATACGACGACCCGAGCGGGACTTCTGTCCTTTCTGACCACGCCCAGAATACGTACCGCGCTTGCCGCCACGGCCAACTCGTTGGGCTCGGCCCTGCTTTTCTGATTGTAAGGTATGAAGCTGCATAGGTAGTTAGAGACTAAACTGAATAGCGTGAAAAGTAAATTAAGCGGCGCTTTCTATTTTTCGCGGTCGCGGCTTTTCTGTTTTCATCATCGTAAGCGCAGTAATAGCGGCCATGGCATTCGTCAGCTTGTTTGGAGTACGACCCAAACACTTGGCGGTGGCATCTTTGATACCAGCCAACTCAAGAACGAAGCGCACACTACCACCAGCGCGGATACCGTGGTCGATGCTGGCAGGTTTAATCAAAACATGAGCGGCACTGTATTTAGCGGAAACTTCGTGAGGAATAGTTCGGTTATCAACGCGAGGCACCACAATCATGTGCTTCTTGGCATCAGCTTTGGCTTTGGCCATGGCCTGCTGAACATCCAAGCCCTTGGCTACGCCAACGCCCACTCGGCCATTTCGGTCACCGATAACGACGGTTGCTCGGAACCGGAAACGCTTACCTCCGGCCATAACACGAGTAACGCGACGCAGATCGAGCATACGCTCCTGGAACTCTTCTTTTTTTACCGGCCGCGGTTGTCGCGGTTCAAATTTTCTCATCCCGTTAGAAATAGGAAACGTTGGACGTTTCCGTTAACATTAGTTTTTCAGAACGACTCTTTTTCTCTATTAATTTGTTTATTGATGTGTATTTCATAACTGGTTTATTTCTAACGGGACTCATCATGTTTATATTGTAAGACCGGCTTCTCGGGCGCCGTCAGCCACTGCTTTTACCCGACCGTGATATTGATATGACCGTCTGTCGAAAACTACTTGCTTCACTCCAAGAGCTAATGCCTTTTCAGCAATTTTCTTTCCAACTGCCAAAGCCTGCTCAGCCTTCTTCTTTTTTGCTTCAGCACCCGAAAATTCTTTACTGGAAGCAGTTGCCAAAGTCTTCCGAGCTTCATCGTCAATTAACTGCACGGCAGTATAGTAGTTGCTTCGGAAAACAGCCAGTCGCGGACGCAAAGCGGTGCCAGAAATACGAGCTCGAGTTCGAGCCACGCGACGATGCTTCTTTACTTGTGATAGTTTGGCCTTGTTCATGTTCTTAACTA
>JBBUHS010000069.1:0-4282 GCA_038055675.1 Patescibacteria group bacterium
TCAGACTGAACAAACTCAAGAATCTCTGCTACTCGAGCCTGGATAATTTCAGAAAGTAACCGGCGCGAAATAACACCATATCCCTCACCGCAAATTTTCTTCAAATCAACCGTATCGCGAGCACCCACATCGCTTGCTACGGCGTAACCGTAGTTCAGCTTGATACTTTCTGCGGCAGCCACGGGAATTTTCAGACCAATAGCAATGTCATTTGTAATATTAGCCGCGCCCACGGGAAAAACAGCCGCGCCAAGAAGCTTATTTTCTTCATAGACCACCATACCCGTGGTGCCATGGCCGATATCAATAACTACCGTCCCTAGATCTTTTTGAACTTTGCTAAGGGCCGCTCGGGCAGAAATTAAAGGATCAAAAGCCATGCCTTTGATGAAACCGCCATTTAGCTGAATAGCTTTTATGAGGCTTTTTACGTGCGGCTCAAAAGCATCAATGACCAAGGTGGTGACCTCAAGACGGCTACCTCCCAGACCAACCGGTTCGGTGATATCGGGAACTCCATCCACAATAAATTCCTTTGTAATCGTGTGGACGATCATTCGGTTTGATCCAAGATTCAAAATCTGACTGGCCCGTATCACTCGATCAATGTCATCCTGATAGATCTCGCTATCGGCTCGAGAAACAGCGGCCACGCCGCGAGAGTGCTGAGCTCTTACTTGTGCGGTTCCAATATTTACATATATGTTTTTCACCGCCGATTTCGAAACATCGCGAATCTGAGGAAAGACTCGCGACAAAGCTTGCACCGTTTCCGTGAGATCAGTGACTGCTCCTTTTTTGAGACCCAGTGATAGCTCCTTAAAAACCTTGAGGACGTTAGGATGACCGTTTCGATTTTCAGCAACGACTACCTTGATTTCCGATGTTCCAATATCTATTCCAGTGATAATTTCTGCCATTCTTGAAATAGACCACCTAGGCTCATCTTTCGAGAGCTTTTATAACACTATCAGTTAGGCGATCCATCTCAATCTTATCACGCTCTTTCTCGTGGTGGTAGCCTAGTAAATGCAAAATGCTGTGGATGAGTAGTGGAGAGATCTTCTGAATCTTGTGTTCAGTGAGATCGGTATTTATAAGAACCTCACCAAGCGCTTCAGGAAAACCCTTCGGTTCAGGGAAGCGGACTCCCGGCTCAAAAGAAAGGGTGTTCGCCGGGCCAGTCTTCTTCTTCAGATACCGACGCTTCAGGAGAACCATCTCTCTGTTGCCTAAAAAAGTAATATCCAGTGTTTTAGTCCGAAGATTAAAATAGCCCAACACTATGTGGGTAATTTTTTCTACCTTCTTCCTGAGGCTTGGACGACGGGATAAGCCGTATACAAAAATCCGGTTATCCATTAAGGGCTTCCTTCACTACTTCGCTCACTATTTTGCCGTCGGCCTGGCCTTTTAGTTCGGCCATCGCTCCCTTCATTAAATTATTAAAGTCTCCTAGACCTCCTTCTTTCAATTTTTTTACAATAGCAATAACTTCGTCTCGGCTGAGATCAGGAGGAAGATAGGCTTTAATAGTAGTCATTGATTTCTCTTCCCGCGAAACGAGGTCGTTTCTGCCGCCATCTTTAAACATCTGAATAGCTTCATTTCGACGCTTGGCCTCTCCTTTAAAAACAGCGAGCACTGCTTCGTCAGACAAGACTCCTGTTCCACCATCGCCCCGATTTTTAATTTCTTCGTTCTGAATCTGTGATAACAAAAAACGTAAGGTGGATACCAGTTCGGCATCCCCTTTTTTCATGGCGTTCTTCAGATCTTCCGAAAGACGCTCTTTGATCATATTCTTTATAAAATTAACGCGCAGTAACCGGCTTACGAATTGGTCTCTCTTCGGCCGACTTCACGAGACGATGGAGGGCTGAGCGACGGATCTTCAGTTTGTTCTGAGGGCGGTCGTGAAAACGACGCTTGCGAGTCTCCTGAATAATACCACTGCGTCGTACTTTTTTGCTAAAACGAAAAATCAGGGCGTTTACCGTCTCCCCTTCTTTCTTATTAACATAGATCATAGTCCGTTAATGTGTGATTTTATTTTCTGGCTTATTTCCGAGAGTGATTCTCGGGGCGGATTGTTTACTACTGACTGGATTGCACCACCACCATCATTCTCGAATCGAGGCAGGAGGTGAATGTGTAGGTGGTCCACTTCCTGGCCACTTACCCTACCCTGATTTATACCTATCGTCAACCCGGGCGCACCGAGGGATTTGTCGAGCGCTTGAGCCACCCGCTGAGTGGCGAAAAAAAGCCCCGGAACTTCTGAAGTCGGGAGATTAATGAGGAGCGGAGCGTGATAACGGGGAACGATAACGACGTGTCCCGGAGCACGAGGGAAAATATCCAAGAAGGCCACGGCCTTATCGTCTTCATATACTCGCTCCGCGGGAATCTCGCCTCCAACAATCCGACAGAAAAGACACTGTTCCATCCCGTTAGAAATAAACAGTCTTTTGTATAACTTCCCGCGTACTCTTTTCTCTTGAATGAAAATTGAGGAAAGACATTGATAGTCTGTTTCTAACGGGATCCATGGTTACTCGGCGTACATCTTCCAACGACGCCTAATTTCTTCTTCGATCTTATCGATACGAACTGTTTCTTGAGAGCCAGTTCTTAAGTCTCTCACAATAACACTCTCTTCGTAGATTTCTTTTTGACCAAGGATCAAGGCAAACACTGCTTTTTCGCGATCAGCAATTTTGAGCTGTGCTTTTAAGGACTCTTTGCCGAGCGACTCAACGAGTTGAAGATTGGTGTTCCGAAGACTGTCGATCAGCTTGAAAGCCTTCTTCTTGGCGAGCTCGCCAACGTGGACAACAAAGATTTTCTTAGAAGTCCGTTCCGGAAGTTTCACTCCCTGAGTCTTCATAGCCAAAACCAGTCGTTCCCAGCCAGTTCCAAAACCAACTGCCAGAGTGGCTCTACCACCAATCATTTCAGCCAAGTAATCATACCGGCCACCAGAGAGAACTGCGCCGATATCGCTTCCTTCGACAAAGAATTCAAAAACGGTTCGGTTGTAGTAGTCCACTCCGCGAACCAGAGTGTGATCGAGGAGGTATGGAATCCCTAGTTCGTCCAAGTACTCAAAAACGCCTTTAAAATGGCGGCTGCAAGCCGTGCATAATTTGTCTAGAATATTCGGAGCTTGGGCCTTAATAGGCTGACACTTCTCATTTTTACAGTCTAGAAGTCTTAATGGATTAGTCGTTAGTCGCCTCTCGCAATCCTTACATACCTCCTTTTCATACTTCTTGTAGTATGCTTGAAGCTGAGCCCGGTAGGTCGGCCGACAGACACGACAACCGATAGAGTTGATCTTCAAGGTCCAGTCTTTAATTTTGAGGTCTGATATGAAGTGGCTGGCAATAGCGATTATTTCGCCATCGTAAAGCGGGTCGCTCAGACCTCCGAGAATTTCAAAGCCAGTCTGTGTGTGCTGACGATACCGTCCAGCCTGAGGATTCTCGTGACGAAAGATAGGAGCTTCATAAAAAAGTTTTTGTGGCTGACCCTTACTGCTTAGTCCGTGCTCTAAATAGGCGCGCAATGTTGGGGCGGTGCCTTCGGGCCGAAGGGCAAGAATATCTCCTCCCTTTGTTTTTAGAGTGTACATTTCCTTACCAACCAAATCGGTGTCTTCACCAACTCCCCTGAGGAAAAGGTCGGCGTGTTCTAAGATGGGGGTTTCAATTCTCCCAAAGCCATAAAACTCAGCGAGATCACGACCAACCTGACGAACCCGATCGCGCCAAAGCTGATCTTCAGGAAGGTTGTCATGCATTCCTTTCGGCGACTGAACGAGACGAACCTCTGATTTCTTAGCCGGAGCTTTTTTGGTTGTAATTTTAGTTTTCTTTTCTTTTTTAAGCATAGCAATTGAGATTACTGATAGCTGGGAGCGGCAAAAGCCTCAATGGATCGGGGTGGCCAGAGACGGAGGCGAACCAACCCAACAATATCCCTTTCTGGCAAAACTCCCCAGTTGCGGGAATCATAACTGAACAGTCGGTTATCTCCAAGAACGAAGTATTCGTTGTCCTTAAGCTCTAGGTCTGTACTTCCTGAGGTAATAAGATCGTTGCCAAGATACGCTTCCTCAATTGTCTTGCCGTTCGGATACTCATCGTTATAAATAGTAATGACGTTGTTCTCTAGCTTTACTCGCTCTCCCGGCAGACCAATGATACGTTTTATAAAAAAGGTTGATTCGTTCTGCGGATAACGGAAAACGGTTACTTCGCCGCGATAGGGGTTGCGG
>JBBUHS010000070.1:0-1841 GCA_038055675.1 Patescibacteria group bacterium
ATTTTAAAGGCAAAAACACAGTCTTGTTCTTTAATGAGGGTCTTATGTGCTATCCAGCTTGTTGGAATCAGATTGTTTCATTTGGCAGTGACGAAAGATTCAACAGTGGAGAGATTCAAGCCATATCTGTCGTAGTTGATTCCGCAAAAGACTGGCAAACAGCAATAGCTAAAATGCCACAGCTTGCAAAAGCAACTACTCTGTTTGACACCGGCGCGAGCGCTTCTCGACAACTTGGAATGCTAACCACAAATTCATCAATGCATCGTGGCTCCCTGCCTGGCCATACGTATGTCGTGGTCGATAAAGATGGAATCGTCAGATATGTGTTTGATGATCCGAACATGGCAATAGCTAACGATTCTCTCTTCAATAAAATTCAGGAATTAAACAAATAGCACTATGGACAAGAAACCAACAATCGAAGAACTCATAGAAAAAGTAAACAAGCTTAAAGCTAGCGGCGAACTCGATCTTTCGATGGAAGAAGATTTGAGCATCGCTATTATGAACCTTATCAGTCTGGAAGAGCACTTTTACTTCACTGCCGAGAAGACGGGGAATGACGGGTACTTTGATTTGCTAAACCAAACCAGAGAGATTAGAAAACAGCTCTTAGTGAAGATGATCGACCAGCACGAGGGTGAGACTTGGTGCATCACTAAGCACCTGCTCGCCGCCACGATGAGGATGATGGAGGTTGGCACTAAACTCCAATCATCTGGCAAAAAAGAAGAATCGCGCGATATGTTCAAAAAAGCTTACGAGGTCTATTCGCTGTTTTGGGCCTTGCGACTGAAGTTAATCAACGTGGCTGGTGTAAAAAAGATCAATGACAATCAATTAAATATCCACGACAAATCCGGTTCTCTAAAACCGGCAACAAAAGAGGAGTTAATAAGCAAATTAGTCGATTGCTGTAAGGAATAAAAAACAAAAATATGGAAAACGAAACGGAACACAAAATACGAAAGGAACTAATCCAAGAAGAACCAAAAAGGCTCAGCGATAAATATATGCTTCCAATCGCAATTATCATTGCAGGAGCCATGCTTGCAGGAACTGTGATCTATAACGCTGGAAATCGCTCATTACAGACACAAACCGCTAAAACCTCTAATGCACAAAACGGTCAAGCAACCTTACTTGATGGAGGACACATACTGTCCCTTGAGGCGGAAAATAAAATGCTGGCTACTTTAGTTGCAAATGGTTCTATTGATCCTTCTAAGCTGACACAAGTAACAGAGCTTAACCTACTCTGGGCTTTTGGTTTGGCGAATAAAGGTCAGGTTTTAGAGAGTGGACCCATCATGGACTCAAAGTACGGCGGCCCCACAAACATGGCATCGGTTGGAGGGTGGACAGTGACGACGGGGTCAGCAATGGATCACTACAACAAGCATGCCTTGGCCACTCTCACGTCAGATCAGCAGGTGCTTGTGGAGAAAATTGCAAAAGGAATTTATAGACCGTGTTGCAACAATTCAACGTATTTCCCCGACTGCAATCATGGCATGGCGATGCTCGGACTTCTCGAATATCTGGCATCACAAGGAGCAACAGAAGATCAGATGTGGAATGTGGCTATAACGGCCAACATGAGTTGGTTCCCAGACCAATATCAGACCATTGCACAGTATCTTAAAATAAAAGGTATTGATGCAAAAACTATAACCCCACAGACGATTCTTGGTGCAGAATATTCAAGCGGTTCTGGATTTGCAAGAATTGCCGCTCAAGTCCCTCAAGCACAACAGCAGAGAGGCGGAAGCGGATGCGGTGTAGATGCCGGGCAACCAGCTACAGTTCCACAGAGGCAACAAGGAGGATGCGGAATA
>JBBUHS010000071.1:0-7690 GCA_038055675.1 Patescibacteria group bacterium
CTCGCCTATGTATTTTTAAGTAATCCCCGCCTGATGACCGGACATCTTCTGGTCATTCCAAAACGACACCTAGAAAATATCGCGGAAATCACCCAAGAAGAACGTGATGAGATATTTAATCTCCTAGTTGAGTTCGAAAAAAAGATTCTAAAACGTATCGCCGCCGGATGTGATATTCGGCAAAATTACCGTCCTTTTATTAAACAAAATCGAGTTAAGGTGAGCCACCTTCACTTTCACCTCCAGCCCAGAAAACTGGAGGATAAGCTCTCCCAAACGACCCAAAAAAACGAGCTCTGGGAAGATCTCTCGGAAGAAGATTTGAACAAGTCTGTCGAGCTTCTAAGAAACTAAGCCTACTTGCGTTGTGGGATGAGATTGAAACCGTTATGAGGGTAAGGAAAAGTTACGTTAGCGGACTAGACAATTTGTAATTGGGTAGATACTAATATGAGTATTCAGGAAGTCCTTTACAAGCATTCGGATCTTGATCGATATTCCAACAGAGAACTCTAATAGGAATTTTTATTTCAATACCACTATTGCTTATTTTCAAAAATGTTTCTCCATACTTTTTAGAAACCATCATATTATTTGTATTAACATAAGCTATTGATGTGTCGTCGATAGAGTAAGTGGTTCCAGTATTCTTATCGGTCAAGTTTTTCTTTGTTCCGTCAGAAAATATTCCAGTTACGATTAAACCAGAAACATGATTACTCCCAGGTTGATCACCGGGAAGAATTGCTATGATGATAGATTCTCCAGGCGGGTCACTATGTCCTAGAGTGAGTTGAGTTAACCGCTGACTGGTTTGAATATTTATACGCACACTTCCGTTATAAATGAGGCCGCCTTGTACAGTTTTGCCGTTCTCTAGTTTTCCTCCGATGACGCCTATATCAACGCCTCCTATGATGTTATCAGGTACAATGAATTCCGATTCATAGGGCGGCTTTATTATCTCTTTGAGACCGAGCTTGCTGGAAATAATAAAACCAATATCTTTCACACCCGCAGGAACGCTCAGTTTTACGACCACTTTTTCTCCCGGCTTGAAACTATCGTTATTCTTTGGACTTATGATGAAAATATCACTACTGGCTGGTTGAGAAGATGTTCCTGACAATGAATCGGCAATTGTAGAATCTTTGTCTCCTCCAATTTTTTGATTCTGAAGTGGGGAAGAGTTTGGGTGTAAGAAATACCACACTCCACCACCTACAATCAAAAATCCAGCAATCACTAGAACCAAAGCTAATGGTGCGAATCCTTTTGTGTTCATGTGAAATAAGTATGCCGGAAACCAAGTGCTCTCGCCGTGGTTTGCTCTGAGTGTATCGAAGAGAACCTGCCTCTGCCTATCAGTAGACAGGTACCGGCAGGCGAAGTTGGAACCTGTTTGATCAATGCTAGTAAGCGATGAAAGCGCGATTTGACTTTATTATCCCAGAAGGATACTTTGTAGTTACCAATTTGGAAATATGATGCTACAATGCAAATAGAGTATACAGATCATAGCATAGAAAGAATAACCGAACGTGATATTTCGAAGAAAGCCATTAGAGAAGCTTTTGTGCATGGTCAAAGGAAAGAACGACAAGCTGAGGGATTAATGAGAGTTGTATACAATAAACAGAACAAAAAACTAATTGTTATCTATAAACTTTTAAGCAAAGATAAATATTTAATTATTACCGCCTACTATGATGGAAATTAAATTAGATACACAAGCGGATGCGCTTTATATTAGAACAAAGAAGGGGAAAGTTTATAAGACTATTGCGCATGATAGTTACATTTTAGATATTGATGCCAAAGGAGAAGTCATTGGCATTGAAGTGCTCAACTACTCTAAGGCTAGAAGGCAGGAAGGAAGCGATAAGTCTTTTTCTCTAAGTATTAACAGTAAGAATTTCTTGATTCCAGCATAAGGAATTTTTGCTCAGGACGTGGTTTACCCTGAGCGTAATCGAAGGGCTTGCCCTGATTTACCCTGAGCAGAGTCGAAGGAGTTTGCTTGCGGTGAGCCTGTCGAGCTCGTCGAAGAGGACGAAGTTGGAACTTTTTTTCTACCCAAACTCATGTAAGCGCGAGTCGGGGCAAACGACCCGAGTTTCACCCCCCTAGTTTGAGGCTTATTTTTTGAAGACCTTACGCCTGCCTGCCGGCCCGCTTCGCCGGAGCTTTAGCGAGGCGAGTAGGCAGGTACCGTAAAAATGAGCTCTCCCCTCTGCTACAAGTGAGGAGTTTTCTATACTGGATCATTGCGGAGGCCGACGGGCCGAGCATAGCAAAAATATGGCACTATTTTATGCGTGTTCCAGTATAGAAAGCTCCGAAACACCTTATGCACCCCTTATTCACCGGTTATCCAGAACCTTTCTTGACTCTTTTGGCTAGTCGAGGCATCATTGGTTCTTGCCCGCCTCGTTTTCCTTTAGGCAAGACGGGTCGTTGCTCTAGAGAGGGGCCCGATGCCACCCTATTGACAAAATAGAGTTTATAGCATATAATGGGGCAACAATTGAAAAGTAGTTTTCCATCTGGGGGTGGCCTCCTTATATAAGGTAGGAATTTAGTAATTAGAATCTAGAATTTAGTAACGACAGCACAGTAAGCAGGTCAGAGACTAAATTCTAACTCCTAAATACTAGTTACTGTCTTATATAAGGAGGCGGGAATTCCTTTTAGTATTAGGATGGTCTGGCCTCGGCGAGATCTCTCCTCGAAGTAATTCTATCCTTTTGCAACAATTTTATTTTGCAAAAGATCTCCCGCTTGCGGGATTGCCCCCAGATGAAAGACTATTTTCCGGAGAAACAAAAAACGACCCTTATTGGTCGTCTTTTGTTTACTGATGCGCTTCCCTACTTAAGGCTCACGTTCCTCACAACGGTTGCCCCAATAGAAAAGTCTTGTCCGATACCGTACACCCGAATCATATCTCCCACCTTAAAGGCTCCGAGAGTTACTCGCTGCCAGTAGTAGTTGAGAATCGAAGTGTCGGTAGCTAAGGTGATTGTTCGATCGGTACCATCAATGGTTGCCACAATAGTTGCTGGTGTAGTTGAGGCACTAACCGACTTTACCTTGCCTTCAAACACTCGCTCTTCGTTTCTTTTATCTTTCATGACTAAGATATGGGCCGCCTGAAGGGTGTTCTGTTCGGTGTTCCAAAGACCGCTCGTCTGCGCCTTGGCCCCAACGGTCACGAAGGAAAAGTTATTGAGCGTTCCTAAAAACTTAGTCGAGGAAGAAACGAGAACCGTCTGAGTTCCGCGCTCACGAGTGTTCATGACAAAACTCATGGTGGAACTATTAACGCTCGTTACCTCTCCTAAGAATGTAGCATTCCGACGCTGAGTCAAAAGATCAGTCACGACCGAGGCAAGTACCGTCGGTCCAGCGCCAGTGATTGCTCCTTTAAAACTAACGTGATCGCCAACGGAAATATTCGAGATGTTCTGATTTCCTCCATACCGAGCGTTGAAATTAGTATTTCCATCGGTATTAATTATCCAAGAAAGGGTAAATCCTTCCCAAGTCGTGGTCGCGGTAATTACCGATCCGGAAACACTCGAAACTCTGGCACCAGAAACACTAACCCTACCATTTTGTCCGATTTCCATAGAGGTGCCGGAAGGAATGGGAAGAACAAGTGATTTCTGAATCTTGTTTGGTTGGTTGTTTTTCTTCTCTTTATCGTCCTTAGCGTAGGTAGCCTGAGCTCCTACAAGAATAAGGGTGGCAAGCAATGAAACTGCAATTGTTTTTTTGTTCATAGTTGTAAATCTAAAAAAGGTTGTAATGCCGACCTTTGCTTGTATGACGAAGAGAAAAACTTTCTCTTACAGGATTCCCTTGTTTGATGCTATATAATATGAAAGAGTAAGCTCACTTATCCGTCACAAACTATGATCCGAGATTATAAAAGTATGTTCCTTGAAGCCTACGATCTTCACTCAGACGCTATCTACCGCCACTGCTACTTCCGAGTCTATTCAAAACAACGAGCCGAGGACCTGATGCAGGAAACGTTCACTAAGCTGTGGGTGTATATGTCGAAAGGCAATAAGATTGATAATATTCGAGCTCTTCTGTATAGAATTGCCACCAACCTCATCATCGATGAATCGAGAAAGAAAAAGGAACGAGAGTTGGACGCAATGCTTGAAGATGATCAGATTGTCGAACCATCTTACGCTGGACACAAAGAGATAGAAAGCCAGGCAGTCATCTCATCAATCAAGGAGCGGATGCAGGATCTCCCAGAAGAAGAACGGCAACTCCTTACCCTCCGCTACTTTGATGATCTAGACCCAAAAGATATTGCTGAGATTATGGGAATCACCGCTAACAATGTTTCCGTGAAATTGAATCGTGCCATAAAGGCACTAAAAGAATTTATATAACAATGGATCCATTATTTGAACAATTCAATAAGGCCAAAGAAGGGATTCATCTTTCATCCGATCGCAAAGAAGCTATTCGTGATAATTTGGTGCGGTTGATTGAAGCCGATTTGGATATCAAAAAGAAACCGATGCCTCGCTATGCTCGCGGTTTTGGTAATTTTCTAAAGATGCCCGTAATGGCCGCCTTGATGATCATGATTCTTCTGGGAGGTGGTACTTCGTTGGCTGCCGAAAGAGCCTTGCCAGGCGATGTGTTATACCCGATTAAAGTGGTGATCAACGAACCTGTCGTTTCTGCTCTTTCTTTGAGCGTTGAGGCAAAGATTGACTGGGAGGCCGAGCTGGCGGGCCGTCGTCTCAAAGAAGCAGTGGAGCTGGCCGATGCCGGCAAGTTGAATGCTGAGGTAGAGGAAAAACTCTCCGAGGAGTTTACTAAGCACGAAACAAAGGTGCGGGAAAGAATTGCCAACCTCGAAGAAAAAGGTGACGAAAAAGTGGCTGCTAGTTTGGCCGCTCGATTTGAAGGATCTCTAAAGGCCCATGAAGAAGCATTGCAACATACTGAGGACAGTAGCGCGAATCAGGATACTGCCCTCACAGTAAATACCGATATGGCTCCTCCCGAGATAATGATGATAAGTGCTAAGATAATACCTGTCGGAGAAATAGAGCAGTCTTTAAAGACGAAAATTCTAAGTGTTCTTTCTACTACCGCTGATACTCGGATGAGATTGGAAGCCAAAATACAACCCGATAACGGTTCAAGTACCGAGCGGGCAGTAGCAAAAAAGATAAAGTCTGTTTCCGAGGACATAGAGAGGAGCGAGCACCTTGTTAAGAGAAAAGATCGCTCCAATAGAAGTACAAAAGCCGAGATCAAAGCATCTCGCGATTTAGTGCGCGAAGCGAAAATAAAAACTGAAAAGAAACTGTTCGGCGAGGCCTTTAATCTTATGAATCAAGCCGCTCTTTCTGTAGAGAAATCGAAGGCAGCAGCGGAAATTAGTAAGGAAACAAGAAATGGATCTCAAGAAATAGACGAGGAAAACAACAACACTTCAACAGCCACCCCAACTGTCACTTCGACGATAAAGATAGAAACCTCGTCTTCTAGTAAGATGGAAACAGAAATAGAAGATCTCTTCGAAAATAATTCTTCGAGAGAAAGGCGGTAGGTAGTAAACTAATCACTCTCCACAAACCGAAGCTTTGGCCATTTTGTGAGCCATTTTTTCTTTTCAACTCGTTCTCGGACAAGTTGTTTTGCGTTTACCAGTTTCGGACTTGACCTAATAATAAGATTTACTAAATCAGAGATTCCATGAGGAGCGATCAATCTTAATTGTCCTTTTTCCAATCTCACTCCAACTCCAGTAGCTGTTTCCGGCCATCTTGATAATGCATCTTCGGAAGATATATACGGATCGATATTATTCCATTTATGAGCATAAAATTCGTTAACCACCTCCCAGTTAATGCCTGTCTTCTCTTGCAACTCGCGCGATAATTTCTCATCATCTTCTTCTCTGTTTCCCTTTGGGTCATAATAAACTAAATCGATATCATTAGTATCAACGCCTGCCCTATCATACCCGTGCAAATGACTCCATACTTTGTTTCTTAAAAAACCAGCGCCGATTAACCAGTCCGGCAAATGAAAATCCTCGGCGATGCGAAGCGTATCCATCATCCACTTATCATCCCTTACCAAATTTAAAATATCATTTTCGGTCATCATAAGCCGATAATCACCTCCTCTGTTATCTCACGGAAGTTGTTAATAATAAGATCGGCCGCTTTTAAGTTTTCTCTCGTGTGGGTAGTAGTAATTCCAATGCAGTGCATTCCAGCAACCTTAGCTGAATGAACTCCAGATGCGGAATCTTCAATAACAACACACTCTCCTGGTTGAAGCTCTAACTTTTGAGCCATCAGGAGATACGGCTCGGGATCCGGCTTATTATGAGAAACGTCATTTCCTGAAACAGTTTTTTTGAAATACTTTTCGATACCGAATTCTTTTAAAACCGCTTCAACATCAGATCGAGGAGCGCTAGAAACCAATCCAAGTGTTAGTTTGTGAGAAAGTTTTTCAATAAGCACTATCACTTCTGGAAATGGTTTTTCTTGACCAGAAAAAATTCCTTGCTCAGGATTAATGATGACTCCGTACATATCAAAAATGACTGCCTTTATCATCAGCTCATTCTACTTCTTTTATTTGATTTCCAGAATGAGATATTCCTGAGACCCTGCCGGCGTCTCAGTAGTAATTCTGTCGTTCTTACACCTCCCCATAAGAGCAGTTCCAAGCGGCGACTGGAAAGAAATAAGCCCTTTTTCCGGATTGGTTTCTGCCGAACCTAATATTTGAAATGTCTTTTGAATCCCGGTCTTTAACTCCAAAACCACTGTCACTCCAAGCCGAACAGTCTCCACTCCTTTTTGGTCGGTCGATATAATATAAATTCTCTTCAGCTGATCCTCAACTTCCAGTATTCGATAGTTTGTGCGGCGGAGTGTGGCCTTGGCTTGCTTGTACTCGGCATTATCAGAGCGGTCACCATAAGCGGCAGTTCGCTGAGTCTCGGCAATATAAGCAGGTAGGACACGTTTCAGCTCGGCTAATTCGGCCTTCAGACGCTCGTGACCTTCTAAGGTAAGGTGGATAGGCCCAATATCGGCTTTCCTAAATTTGTCTGATCTTCGTTGGGAAGTTTGCATGGTCGGGATCAGACAGGGCTATCTTCTTTATTTATTTTTTCTTGGAAACTGCTTTGGTCTTTGAAGAAACCTTTTTCTTCTTTGATTCTACTTCTTTTTCTTTCGCCTTATCCTTAACCACTTCGCCAATTTTCGTGACGGTTATTAACTGCATAATGTCGTTCAGTTTTCCTTGAATGGTATCGAGCTGGCGCTTTAGGTCGTCGATACGCTTATCAGGAGCGGCTGGCGGAGTAAATGATTCGCGGGAGCCATAAGACTCTCGGGGCTTGAAGTCTCTTTTTTCAAAACTGCGTCCTCCCTCTCGGTCTTTGGTAGCGCCAAAACAATCATTGCAATAAACTGGCTTCTCTCCGGTTGGGCGAAAAGGCACTTCGCAAGACTTCCCACACTGAGAGCAGATAGTCTTGAAAAGTTGCACGGGTGGCCGAGCGCCATATCCCCCTCGGTCATCAGCTCCCCGAAATCCTCCCTTGTTGCCAAACCTAGGCTTTCCGCCAAATCGCGGTTTATCGGCGCCAAAACTTGGACGGCTAAAATCTTATTTT